>JBARAE010000201.1:0-2071 GCA_049791715.1 Micromonospora sp. | reverse complement strand
GATCTCCATTGCTGCCGCCAACCCCATGATCAACCGCGCCGGGGGGCGGCGCGGCCGGGGGCGGCGCGGGGGTCAGTGGCCTAGGAGGCGGGAGAAGGCGGCGGCGCGGCGGGACGGGCGGCCGGAGCGCAGCTCCGCCTCGTCGGCGGAGAACATCACCCTGAGGCCCGCGTTGACCGCGAGCCAGCGCAGCGGTTCCGGCTCCCACTTCGGGGAGCGGTGGTTCACCCAGGGCAGCGTGGTCAGGTCGCTCTCCACGCCGCGGACCAGGTCCGCCAGCGTACGACCGGCGAGGTTGCTGGTGCCGACCCCGTCGCCCACGTAGCCGCCCGCCCAGGCAAGCCCGGTCGAGCGGTCCAGCCCCACCGACGCGGCCCAGTCCCGGGCCACGCCGAGCGGCCCGCCCCAGGTGCGGCTCACCGGTATGTCCGGCCCGAGCACGGGGAAGAGTTCGCCGAGCACCCGACGCAGCGCGGCGAAGACCCGCGGCTCCCGGTCGTAGCCGGGGGAGACCCGGGAGCCGAAGTGGTACGGCGCCCCCCGCCCGCCGAAGGCGAGCCGGCCGTCGGCGGTGCGCTGGCCGTAGATGATGACGTGCCGGTAGTCGGAGAACGTCTCCCGGTCGGCCAGCCCGATCTTCGCCCAGGTCTCCTCGGGCAGCGGGTCGGTGGCGACCATCAGCGAATAGACGGGCGCGACGCTGCGGCGCTGCCCGGGCAGGGTGGGCGTGAACCCCTCGGTCGCCCGGACCACCACCGGCGCCCGGACCACTCCGGCGGGGGTCACCGCCGTGCCGGGCCGCACGGCGGTCACCGGGGTCCGCTCGAAGATCCGTACCCCCCGCCGTTCGGCCGCCCGGGCCAGCCCGCGGACCAGCTTCGCGGGGTGTACGGCCGCGCAGTGCGGCGTGTACGTGCCGCCGCGTACCCCGTCGGCGGCGCAGCGCGCGCTGGCCTCGGCGGCGTCGAGCAGGACCAGGTCCTCGGCGTCGAGCCCGTACTCCCGGGCCTCCGCGACGGCGGCCCGGGCCCGGCCGAGCTGGACGTCGGTGCGGGCCAGTACCACCGTCCCGCCGGGCTGCCAGTCGCAGTCGATCCCCTCGGCGGCGACCACCCGGCCGACCTCCCGGACGGTCTCCTGCATGGCCTGCTGCATCGCCAGTGCCCGGTCCCGACCGTGGTGACGGGCGAGCGCGGGCAGCGAGGTCGGGAACAGCGCGGAGCACCAGCCGCCGTTGCGGCCGGAGGCGCCGTACCCGGCGATCTCCTTCTCCAGCACGGTGATCCGGAGCGTGGGGTCGGCGACCGCGAGGTAGTACGCCGTCCACAGGCCGGTGTACCCCGCCCCGACGATGACGACGTCGGCGTCGGTGTCGCCGGGCAGGCCGGGACGCGGGGTGAGCGGCTCGTCCACGCTGGACAGCCAGTACGACAGCTCCTGGTAGCGCATCACCACTCCGGCGGGGACAGGTCGCCGCGCAGCCGCGGGTCGGGTTGCGGGGGGCCGAACGACTCAACGACGGGCACCACGCCGGCCCAGACCGGCCGGTCGAGGTCGTCCTCGGGGTCGTCCGGCGGGCCGGCGCTGATCTTCACCGAGCACTCGTCGAGCGGCAGCGCGAGCACCAGTGTGGCGGCCAGCTCCTTCGCCGACGGCGGTCGGATGACCGCCCAGCGGCCGGGCAGCAGATGCTCGGAGAGGCGTTCCAGGGCGCCCAGCTTCTCGTCACCCTGCACGGCGGTCAGCTCCCCGAGCACCATGGCGCACCGGTAGTTCATCGAGGACTCGAAGGCGCTGCGGGCCAGCACCAGACCGTCCAGCAGGGTCACCGTTAGGCAGGCCGGGACACCGGCGGCCAGGTGCCGGAACAGGCGGCTGCCGGTGGAGCCGTGCACCAGAACCCGCTCACCGTCGCGGGCGTACGCCACCGGCAGCGCGTACGGCTGGCTGCCGGCGGCGATGGCCAGGTGTGCCACCCGGCCGGCGTCGAGGACGGCGTGCAGGGCGGCCCGGTCGTGGACGGCGAGGTCGGGGAGGCGGCGTACCCGGGTGCGGTCGCTGCCGCCGACGG
>JBARAE010000200.1:0-1501 GCA_049791715.1 Micromonospora sp. | reverse complement strand
CAGTGGTACGCGTCCCGGAGCTGGCCGAGGATCTGCGCCTCGCCGACCACCATCGAGTCCAGCCCGGCGGCCACCCGGAAGACGTGGTCCACGGCGGCGGCGTCGTAGTGCACGTAGAGGTGGTTCGCCAGGGCCGCCGGCGGGGCGCCGGCCTGCTCGGCCAGGACCGCGCAGATGTCACCGAGGCCGCCGTGGAAGCCGGAGACGGCCGCGTAGACCTCCACCCGGTTGCAGGTGGAGACCAGTACGGCCTCGGCGACGTACGGCTGGGCGACCAGCCGGTCCAGGGTGCGGGTGAGGTCGGCGGGGGCGACCGCCAACTGCTCCAGCGTGGCGACCGGAGCGGTCCGGTAGGACGCGCCGACGACGAGCAGGTTCACGTGCCGATCGCCTCCTGGGTGTCGGTGGCCGCGAGCCCGCCGGTCAGGGCCGTGAGGGCGGACCCCCCGGTGGCGGGGAGCGCGGTCAGCGACGCCTTGCGGTGCTCGTGGAAGGACAGGATCTGCAGCTCGATCGCGAGGTCGACCTTGCGCACGTCGACCCCTTCCGGGACCGAGAGTACGCACGGCGCGAAGTTGAGGATGCTCGTCACGCCGACGGCGACGAGATGATCGGCCACGGCCTGGGCGGCCCGGGCCGGGGTGGCGATCACGCCGATCGAGATCGACTCCTCGGCGGCAACCCGGGGCAGCTCGTCGACATGCCGGACGACCAGCCCGTTGATCTCCTCGCCGACCCGGGCCGGGTCGGCGTCGAGGAGCGCGGCGATCCGGAAGCCGCGGCTGGCGAAGCCGTCGTAGCCGGCCAGGGCGTGACCGAGATTACCCACGCCGACCAGGGCGACCCCCCGTCGCTGGGTGAGCCCGAGCACGAACTCGATCTGGTCGATCAGCAGCCCGACGTCGTACCCGACGCCGCGCGTGCCGTACGAACCGAGGTGGGAGAGGTCCTTGCGGAGCTTCGCGGAGTTCACTCCGGCGGCGTTGGCCAGCCCCTCGCTGGAGACCGTCTCGCGGCCTGCGTCGGCGAGCTGGTGCAGGGCACGGAGGTATTCGGGGAGCCGCGCGACGGTCGCCTCGGGCAGGTCCGGGAGCGCCGGTACGGCACCGGTGCGGCCGGGCGCGCCAGGGTGACGGCGGTGCTGACTCATGAGACTCCGTGCGGTGCGATCCTCGACCAGCGCCGGTGGCCGGTCGTTTCGGGACTCCCGCTGGCGACCGATGTTGCCGGCTGTGCTAGCAGGGCGCGTCGGAATTACAGAGTAGGCGCTTGTGAAGACGTGCACAAATCGCGATCTTGCTCTGTTGCGACGCGCCTCCACCTGCCCCTCCATTTCGCAAGATCGATCAAGCGCGCCCCGGCGACGCCGCTCGGCGATTATTGCTCAATCCCGACTTCTCTGACCAATCGCGCGTGGCCGGTCGCGCTGTGTAACGGACCATCCGAGGCGCGTCTCACTCCCGGCCGAGCACTTCCCGCCTGTCGATCATGGAGTTGGCGG
>JBARAE010000199.1:0-19786 GCA_049791715.1 Micromonospora sp. | reverse complement strand
CCGCCGACCAGCGGCGGGGACCGACGTGTATCGGCCCTTCGCTATCCGGCAGGATCGACGGTGACCGGATCCATCACCCACCGAGGCAGGAGAAGCGCGAAATGGACAAGCCCGAGGTAGGCCCGATCGAGGGGGCCCCGCCCGCCGATCTCGTCATCGAGGACATCACCGTCGGCGACGGCCCGGAGGCCCGCCCCGGCCAGCGCGCCACCGTGCACTACGTGGGCGTCGCGCACTCGACCGGCCGCGAGTTCGACGCCTCGTGGAACCGGGGTGAGCCCTTCGAGTTCCCGCTCGGCGGCGGCCGGGTCATCGCCGGCTGGGACCAGGGCGTGGTGGGCATGAAGGTCGGCGGCCGGCGTCGCCTCACCATCCCGCCGCACCTGGGCTACGGCAACCAGGGCGCCGGGGGCGTCATCAAGCCGGGCGAAACCCTGGTCTTCGTGGTCGACCTGCTCGGCGTGCGCTGACCCCGTTCACCCGCTGGACGGGGACCTGGCCGCCCGACCGCTCAAGCCAGTGGAGACAGGTCCCCGTACCGGCGCCGGGCCTACGGCGGGAGCGCACTCCCGCACTGGTGAGGTCAGCCCGGCCTGGTGATGGGGTGCCTGACCCTCACCGCGCGCCACCGTGCCGGGCGACGTGCCAGCGGTAGAGCAACCGCTTGGCGGCCAGACGCAGCCCGGTGTCGCCCTCCCCGGCGTACACCCGGGGCATCGCCATCAGGCTCTGCTCCGTACGGGACGCGAAGACCGCGCAGGCGTAGGTGTAGCCCGCTTCCCGCACCGCGACACGGGCCGGCGCGTCCATCGACCCGTACGGGTAGGCGAAGCCCTGCACCGGCACGCCCAGCAGTGCCTCGAGGTCCTGGCGGCTGCCGTCCGTCTCCTCGCGCACCACCTGCGGCGGCGCACCCGCGAGCGCGACGTGATTGCGGCCGTGGGACCCGATCTCCAGCCCCGCGTCGGCGAGCCGGCGCACCCCGTCGGCGTCCACGAGCGGCCAGGGTGTCCCGTGGTCCCAGTCGTTGACCCCGCCGAGACGGCCGCTGACCACGAAGACGGTGGCGCCGAATCCGTAGCGAGCCAGCACGGGCGGGACGTGCTTGATCAGATCGGCGTACCCGTCGTCGAAGGTGAGACCGACCAGGCCGCGGTGGTCGCCCGCGCGCACCGCCTCGACCAGTTCACCGATCGCCACCCCCCGCAGACGGCGCCCCTTCAACCAGGCCATCTGCTCGGCGAAGCGCCGCGGCGACACGGCGAGCACGTTGGGATCGTGCGACACGACCCCGATCCGGTGGTACATCAGCGAGAAGGGGGGTCTGCGCCAGAGGACGGGTTCGACGGCGAGGCTGCCGCCGGAGTGCTTGGCGGGAACGGTCATCGCCGTACTCCTTCCGATGTCGGTGTGGGAACAGGCGTGCCGGGCGCGGGCCGGCCGGCCGGCACGGTGGACAGGTCGACGACCAGGTGGAGGTCGTGACGCTCGGCCGCGACGCGCTCCGCCTTCTTCGCGATCGCGAGGTACTGGGCGCCAAGAGCCGGCAGGAGCGGCCGTCCGGCGTCGGCGGCGGACTGCAGGCGCGCGTGCACCCGGGTGGCGAGCGGTTCGGGCAGGACCCGTACGCCCATCGCGGTGAAGGGACCGAAGCCGAAGGTCGCGTCGTGCACCGGGTGCAGTCCCGCCCCGGCCAGCAGAGCGGCGACCTCGGCGGGGCTGTGCATGGTCACCCGGGGACTGGTCAACGCGGTGCGACCGCGAGCCCGCTCCAGCCCGCGCCGCACCCCGCGGCGGAGCCCGGCGAGGGCCGGGGTCCGCCCGGGGTCGAGCAGGTGGCAAAGCCGGTACCGGTTGTCGGCGCTGAGGACGAGGAATCCCCCCGGGGACAGCACGCGGGCCATCTCGGCCAGCGCCGCGGGTGCGTCGGCAAGCCAGGGCAGCACGCCGAGGGCGACCACCACGTCGTAGGTGTCGGCGGGGAAGGGGAGCGACCGGACGTCCCCCTGCAGGTAGGTGGGGGGCCGCTCGGCGCCGGCGGTGTGCCGCCGGGCCAGGGCGAGCATCTCCTGCGCGGGGTCGACCGCGTCGACCTGAAATCCGCGGGCGGCGAGCGCGGCCGCGGTCCGTCCGGCCCCGCAACCCACCTCCAGCAGCCGCGAGCCCTCGGGCAGGGCCAGCGCGTCGACCAGGGCCAGGCAGCGCCGGGTCCGTTCCTGGTAGATCGCGGCGGCCACGTCGCGGCTCACGTAGAGGTCGTCCCACTCGGTGGCGTGCGTGCGGAAGTACCGCAGCACCCGGTCGGGTTCTTCGTCACCACCGGATCGGGTCGGCTCGGTCCGCCGCGGCACCCGGGCAAGGCGGCCGGCGGCGGTGCCGAGGGCCGCGCCCGCCAGCGCCAGTCCCGGACGGGGATCGTCCGGCGTGAGCCAGGCCCTCTCGTCGACGCCCCGCAGCGAGCCGAGGTACTGCCGGATCGAGAGGCGGTCCTGGCGCGCCAGGTGGACACCGGCGACGACGTCGCGATGCTCGGCCAACCACCGTCGTCCCGGTCGGATCCGGGCCACCGGTACGCGCTGCCCGGTCAAATCGAGGTAGAGGGCGCGGGCGACGTCCGTGCCGTCCTCGGCGGTGAGGAGCCGGAACGTCGCCCCGATTCGCGGGTTGACGTCCAGCAGCCGGTATCCGCCGTGCCGGGGATCGTGCCGGAGCCCCAGGTCGACGATCCCGCGGTACCCGATGTCGCGGAGCAGATCGAGCGTCGGTACGAGCACGTCGTCGTTGGGCTCCACCACGGCGAGTGTGCTCGCCCCGGTTTCCACGGGCAGTTGGCGAAGCTTGCGGCCCACGCCGGCGAACAAGCTGACCGAGCGGTGGTCCAGGTAGGCGTTCACCATCCACACCGCTGAGCTGTCACCCGGCAGGTACTCCTGCAGCAACAGGTTGGGCGGGTCGAGCAGCGGCCGTACGGCGTCGTCGAGCTCGGCCGCGTTCCGGACGAGCCGAACGCTGTTCGCGCCGGGACTGGTCGCCAGCAGGGCAGGGTCGGCCGCCTTGACCACCACCGGGAAACCCCACTGTTCGGCGAGGTCGCGGGCGTCCGGCAGGGTGTGCACCGGCACCGTCTGCGGACACTGGACGGGGCTACCTTCGGCAAGCCGGGCGAGCTGCAGTTTGTCGGCCAGGCGCCTGGGCAGACCGGCCGGCGGCCGCGGAAACAGGAAGCGGTCGGCGAGGTCGTCGCCGTGCTCGTCGAGGAAGAGCGTCCCGACGTCGTCCATGGGGATCAGCACGGCGCGCCGGGCGAGCCGGAGTCGGCGCAGCCGGTCCAGCAGTTCCTGCGGGTCCGTGGTGGGGGTCTCGTGCAGGACCTGGCGCAGATGCCGGGAACGGGCGGCGGGGCTGTGCCGGCCCTCCCCGCACAGATACACCGGGGCGCCGAGCCGCCCGAGACTGCGGATCACGCCGATCGTGCCGCTGTGCCAGGCGTACGGCAGGCACTTGAGCACCACGACCGGCGTACTGGTGTCGAACCTGTTCATGACGCCGCCTCCGCCACGAGTTCTTCGTCCGTCATCAGGTAGACCGAATCGAGGTCGTCCACGCGGGATCAGCTGACGACGACATCAATGCCTCTTTCCGACATACTGCTCTTAGCGCCTATCTTCCGGGCGAGACTGGGCAAATGTGCGGTGATCCGTACGGGAGGTGAAGCATCGTGGGTCTTGGTCGGCGTGACAGAGCCGCCCTCGCCGCCCTGTCGCTCGCTGTCCTCGCGCTCGTCGCGGCCGCCGGCTGGCGCGACCGGGCGCCGGACGCCCGCCTTGAACCTCGGCTCGGCGTGTTCCTCGGTTCCGACGCCCGGGGCGTTGCCCGGGTGCCGGGCTTCCAGGCGTGGCTCGGTGGCGCACCCGTGACCGTCGGCCGCACCTACCTGGCGGGCAATTCGTGGCGGGACATCGAGACCGGCGGTTGGGCGATCGACCCATGGGCACGCTGGAAGACCGCGGCCCGAGGACGGCTGCTGGTGGTCAACGTGCCGCTGCTGCAGCCCAACGAGCCCGCGCTGGACGACGCGACCGTCCGCCGGATGCTGCACGCCGGAGCATCCGGCGCGTTCGACCGGTACTTCGCCGCCCTCGGTGAGCACCTGGTCCGGGCGGGGGCCGCCGACGCGATCCTGGACCTGGGTTGGGAGATGAACGGCATCACGTACAGCTCCCGCTGCCGGCCCGACCCGGACGCCTGGAAGGGCCACTACCGACGGGTGGTGTCCGTCCTGCGGGGCGTACCCGGGCAGAGGTTTCGCTTCGAGTTCACCCCGGACCGCGGCCGGAACGCCATCGGCTGGACGTCGTGCTACCCCGGCGACGACGTCGTCGACATCATCGGGATGCACACCTACGACCAGCCGCCGGGCACCACGTTCCAGGACTACGCGACCCAGCCGTTCGGGCTGGACGCGGCGGCGGACTTCGCCGCGGCGCACGGCAAGCAGCTGGCGATCCCGGAGTGGGGCCTGGCGGCCCACAAGGACAACGCCCGGTACGTCGTGGAGCTGCACACCTGGCTGGCCCGCCACGACGTGCTCTACCACTCGGTGTCGGACTACTGCCCACACGGCGTCTGGCGGTGCGGGACGAACCCGCGGGCCGGCGAGGCCTACCGGTCGCTGTTCGGACATCAGTGACCCACCCCCGCCACGTCTGAGACGGGAAGCCCGGGATCGGGGAGACCGAGCAGCCGCCGGTAGAGCCGGTCGATGGTCAGAACCGCCCGCTCGACGGTGTGATGGCGGGCCACATGGGCGTGCCCGACCCGGCCCTCGGCCTCGGCGAGGCCCGGGTGACGCAGCCGGAGCGTGACGGCGGCGGCGAGCGCCGGCACGTCGCCCGGCGGCGTCAGGGCACCGGCACCCGGCGGGACGGCTTCCCGCATCCCGGTCACGTCGCTGGCCACCACCGACCGGCCCCGTGCCATCGCCTCCAGCGGCACCAGCGCCATGCCTTCCCAGCGCGAGGGGCACACCACCACGTCGGCGGCCGCGTACCACTCGCGCGGGTCGCCCACCGCTCCGACCAGCAGTACGTCGTGACCGGCACCGCTGCGCAGCGCGGCCCGGTCCGGGCCGTCGCCGACCAGAGCCAGCCGCGCACCGGGCAGCGCCGCCGACACCAGCCGCCACGCCTCCAGCAGCACCGTCTGACCCTTCTGCCGGCAGAGCCGCCCGACGCACACCGCGAGCGGTCCCGGTCCCAGGCCGAGCCGCTGCCGAGCGAGCGCGCGTTCCCGTTCGTCGGCGACGCGGTGCGCCGCCACGTCGACCCCGTTCGGCACCACCACGTACGGCCCCGCGATGCCGGCGCGCACACCACGTTGCCGTTCGGCCTCGGAGACGCAGACCGTGACGTCGGCCCATCTGCCGGCCGAGCGTTCCCAGGCGGTGGTCAGTGCGCGCAGCCCCGCGCCGGCCGCCTCGAACGACCAGGCGTGCGGCTGGAACACCACCGGCCGCCGGCCGCGCAGCACGGCCCGCCCCACCAGACCCGCCTTGGAGCTGTGTAGGTGGATCAGGGCCGGTCGTACCTCGGCCAGGATGGCGGCGAGGCGCCGCGCCTCGGCGGTCACGCTGGGCCCGGGTGAGCGCCGGGCCGGCCAGACCCGCACGCGCGCCCCGTCGGCCGCCGCCGACACTGCCAGCGTGCCGCTCGACGGGCAGGCGAGCGTCACCGGCCATCCGGCCGCCACCTGGGCCCGTACCAGATCGTGCACGCACCGGGCCACGCCGCCGTCGGTGGGCTGGGCGACGTGCAGGATGGTCGGCAGCGTGGCGCCGCGCCGGCCACCGGCCGTCGGCTGCGTCCCGCGCACGCCGATTCTGACGGCCATCGTCACGCCCCCCGGTGCCGGACGAGCGCCGCCACCGTCCGAAGAATGATCTTCACGTCTCCCCACAGGCTCCAGTTCTCGATGTACTGGTTGTCGAACCGGGCCCGGTCCCCGATCGAGGTGTCCCCGCGCAGCCCGTGGACCTGCGCCCACCCGGTAAGACCGCCGCGCACCCGGTGCCGGTCGGCGTAGCGGGGATAGACGTCGCTGAACTGCCGGACGAACAGGGGTCGCTCCGGGCGGGGACCGACCAGGCTCATGTCGCCCCGCAGCACGTTCCACAACTGCGGCAACTCGTCCAGGGACGACTTCCGCAGGAACCGGCCCACCGGCCGCACCCGGCCGTCGTGCGCCACAGACCAGCGAGTCTGCTGCTCCTCCCTGGTGGCCGGGCGCAGCGAGCGGAACTTGAGCAGGGTGAACGGGCGCCGATCCAGGCCAATCCGTTCCTGCCGGAACAGCACGCCCCGGCCGTTTTCCAGCCGGACCGCCAGGGAGCACACCAGCATCACCGGCAGCGCGGTGACGAGCGCCACGCTGGCGACCAGGATGTCGAACCAGCGCTTGAGCAGCCGTCCCGACCGGCTGAATATGTCGCGGTGCCGCCGGACCAGCGGATAGCCCCAGAGCGTGTCCATGTGGGCCTCCACCGTGGACAGCTCGAAGAGGCGCGGCACCCAGAAGATCTCACAGCGCAGCCGGTCGCAGGTGCGCAGGCAGCCGACGAGCCGGTTCGCGGGGCTGCGGACGAAGGCCAGAACCACCACCGCGATCTGGTGCTCGCGTACCACCCGGGCGAGGTCGTCCAGGCCACCCAGCAGCGGCACCTCGGCGCTGGCCGGGCTACCGGGGGCTGCGCTGAGGTAGCCGACCGGGTGCAGTCCGTACTCGGGGTGATGCAGCATCTGGCTGACCAGGGCTCGACCGACCCCGTCGTCGCCGACCACCAGGGTCCGGTGGGCGATGAGCCGGTGCCGCCGGGCCTCCCGGATGACCGCGTACGAGGCGGCGCGGGTGAACACCAGCAGGGTGACGGCCAGGATCGCGGTCGCGACCAGGTCGGACGCGGACGGGACCGGCACCATCGTCGCGGCCGCGACGACGACCGCCGTCACCGCGAACGCGCGGCCCACCAGCGCCGGCAGGTCGTCGAGCACGGATAGAGCCAGTCGCGGTCGGTAGAGGCGGCCCGCCCGGTACGCGACCACCACCAGAGCCAACGTGATCAGCCCGGCCAACGGCGGTGCCGAGGTGACCACCCCGGCGACGACGAAGGTCACCAGGTCGGACAGCAGGAGGGACGGCCCGACCCGCATCCCGTCGAGCGCGCGACCGGCGAGGCGCCGCAGCCCGTCCGAGGGGCCCGAGCCCGCCGTACCGGGAGAGCCGGTGCCGATGACCGGTGGGGCCGAGGTGACCAGCGGGGTCCGGCGCTCCCCGACCAGGGCCTCCGCGGCGGCGCCGCCTTGATGCCTGGTGTCCACAGGTCACCTCTCGTCCTGTGGGCCGGGACCCCGACCGTTGGCGGCGGCAACGACGGATGCGAGCGGCAGCTCCTCGTACTCGCCCGACCGGTGGTGGCCGGTCAGCGGATCGCTCGCCGGTTCAATCCCGGAGGGCGGCTGCGGGGTGCGCAGCGACGCCAGTACGAGCAGGAGGGCACCGGCCACCAGACCGAGTACGGCCCCGATGAGCATGTTGAGCCGGAGGCTCGGCGAGACCGCGGCGGTCGGCGTCGCGGCGGTCAGCAGGCTGACCACCCGCACCTTCGTCTGGGCCTGGTGCCGGCCGGTGTACGCCATCAGACCGGTGACCGCGGCGTTGGCGAGCCGGGCGGCGTCGGTCGGTCGGGTCCGTTTGGCGGAGACCTCGATGATCGGGCCGTCGGGCGCGACCGAGACGGTGAGGGACCGCGCCGCCCGATCGGTCGTCATGTTCAGGTCCTGGTCGGCGATGGCGGGGCCGAGCACCGCGGGGTCGGTCGTGATCCGTCCGTACGCCCTGGCGTAGTTGGCCAGCGTGGCGTCCGTGGCCTCACCACCGCTCGGAACGACGACCACCACGGCGCGGGCGCTGTAGCGCGCGGCGCTGCGCTCGGTGAGGTAGAGCCCCCCGGCGGCCCCGAGCAGCACGCAGAACAGCAGCAGCAGGGGACGTCCGGACCGGAACGGACGATTGATCTTTCGCACGTCATGACCTCGTCTTCAGCTGAAAGGAAACACGGATGTCGCCCTGGTTCGGCAGGACGGCGAGCAGGACGTACGCGTAGACGGCGAACAACGCCACCGCGCCGACCATGAGCGGCAGCAGGTCCGTCCCGACATCGGGGACGACCTGTTCGGCCACGATCGCGGCGGCCCCGCCGGCGGTGGTGGCGAGCGCGCAACGTGCCAGGAACGCCCCGAGCGCCCGCAGATCCAGGGGTATGGCCCGGAGACGGACGGCGCGGAGCACGACGCCGGCGCTGACGAGGACCCCGGCCGCGCCACCGGCGGCCAGCGCGGGCGCGCCGAACGACCGGTACGCGAGCGCGTCGACCGCGACGGTCACGGCCAGACCCATGCCGGCGGCCACGGCCGGCGAGCGGTCCCGGCTGCTCACCGCGAAGAGGAACAGCACCACGATGTTGAGCACGGTCTGGCCGACCAGGCCCAGGGCCATGACCTGGAGAATCACGGCGGTGGCGCGGGTGTCCGCCGGGCCGAACTGGCCGTGGCCGAACAGCAGGCTGATCACCCGCGGGGCGAAGAGGACGAGGGCGGCGATCTGGGGCAGCACCAGCCCGATGGCAATGCGCAGTTCGCGCTGCAGCTTGCCGGCCAGCGCGTCGTTTCCGTCGGTCAGCGCCGCGCGGGCCATCGCGGGGAAAGCCACCCAGCCGGCCACCAGGGACACCATCACGGCCATCTGCCCCACCTTGAACGCGTAGTTGAGGTGGGAGATGGCGCCCGGGGCGAGCTGGGACCCGAAGAACCGCTCGGCGTACGTCTGCGCCTGGCGCGTGATTGCGTAGGCCGCCACGGGTAGCACGATCACCGACCGGGCGAGCAGCGCGCGGGACACGGTCCACCGCAGCCGCGGTACGCCGATGTTGCGGATCACCGCCGGCACCTGCACCAGGGCCATCGCGGCGCCGCCGACGGCCAGGCCGATCGCCGCGCTGTAGATGCCCAGCGTGGCCGAGAGCGCGGCGATCGCGGCGATGATGCCGATGTTCCACGCGATGTTGACCGAGGCGGGCACGAGGAACGACGAACTGGCCTTCAGCACCGACATGAAGTAGCCGCACAGGGCCAGCGGCAGCACGGTGAACGCGGCGACCCGGAACGACGCGACGGCCAGGTCCGGTTCCGCCAGTCCGGGCGCCAGGAGGCGCACGCACCACGGCGCGGTGCACGCCAGCAGGATGCTGGCGGCGGACAGGACGGCCAGCACGGTCGGCAGCGTCCGCGACACGGTGGGGGCGAGCGACCCGTCACGGTGCAGCGCCCGGGCCATGAACGGCACCAGGAACAGTCCCATCACGCCTTCCATGAGCAGCGGCGTGGCGGTCTCCGGGACGGTCCAGGCGACCAGGAACGCATCGGTGTCGGCGGAGGCGCCGAAGAACCGGGCGATCGTCAGGTCCCGCACGAGGCCCAGGACGGAGGCGAGGGTGGTCAGCACGGCCACCCCGAGGGCGACGCGGGACCGACCGCGGAGCAGCCCGGCCGATAACGCCCTGCGGCCGGGATCCCCGGCGACGGACCGGACCGGCGGCAGCGGGCGTGCCGACAGCCGCCGCTTGACGGCCCGCCAGGGCCCGGCCCCGGCCGCCGGGCGGAGGACCTGGCCGTGTGCCCACCACACGGCCACACCGAGCAGCACGCTGGAGAGCAGCGTCGTCGGTCCACCCGGGTCGCCGTACAGGGAGGTGACGAGGAACCACGCTCCGTACCCGGCCGCGACGACCCCGAGCAGGCGTTCGAGGCGATCACGGGACGCACGAACGGCCCGGCGGAGCCCGGCGATCAGCAATGCCAGCAGCGCCGACCCGTACGCGAGCACGCCGACGATGCCCTGCTCGCTGAGCACCAACAGGTAAAGGCTGTGCGGGGAGAGCAGTTCCACCCGGCGGAAGCCGGCCGTCTGGTCGGCGATGTCGCTGGTCGGCGAGATGCTCACCGGCGCGTACCGGTCGCGGTAATGGGCGAAGTTCTTGATCCCGACGCCGGTCAGGGGATGGTCGCGCCACATCGCGGCGGAGGCCGTCCAGAGGCCGTACCGGTCGTTCACCGAGGTGTCCGGATCGGTCAGCGCGGACGTGATGCTGTTCAACCTCATGCCGAGCGAATTCGTCGAGGCGGGCATCGATCCGATCGACAGGACGGCGGCGAGCCCGACGCCGCAGAGGACGACGACGCCGCGACGCCAGCCGGCGGCGAGAAGTACCACCGCCACGCCGACGGTGGTGCCGATCCACGCACCGCGGCTGTAAGAGAACGCCAGCGGAGCCAGCAGCGCCGCCGCGCCGGCGGCCGCGAGCCACCGGACAGGGCCGATGACCACCAGCGCCACGGCGGCGAGCACGATGACGGTGCACCCGACGACCGTCGACATGCCCATGATGTCGTAGGCGCCGAAGGTGCCGATCGCGCGGCTGTCGGTGAGCCCGTACGACGCTCCGGTACCAGCCAGGTGCTGTCGGACCCCGATCGCGCCCTCCAGCAGGCCGACCGCGACGAGCGGTAGGACGACCCTGAGGGCGTCGGCGCGGGCGCGGATCGACAACGCCACCGCGATCGGCACCAGGACGAATATCTCCGTGAAGCGGGCCCACCCCATGATCGCAGCGAGCTGGTCGTCCGCGGTGAGCGCGGCCAGGCCGCCGGCCAGTGCCATGGCGCCGGCGCCGAGCACCAGCGGCCGCCGCAGCGGCACCCGTAGCCGCCCGGTGACCACCTGCGCGGCGATGAGGAGCACGAGCAAGCTGGCCGCCAGGTCGGCGGGGGTGATGTTCGCCTCCGCCGAGTTCTCGCCGGACTCGCTCACCGGCAGGGCGATGAGCACGACGACCAGACCGGCGAGCCACGCCGGGCGGTCGATCATGGCGCGCAGTGCGGCGACCGCAGGCGGTGACGCGGCGCGCGCCGGCGGGTGCGGCCTGAGCCGCCGCGCCCCGCCGACGTCGACCGCCACCGTTCCCACGGGCATCAACGCACTCCCACCGCCGAGCGCACCCCGGTCCGGGCGGTGGCCGCCAGGTGTGCGCCCAAGGTCTGCGCGGCGAAGTCGGCGCCGTAGACGAAGCGCATCACCGGCCCGAAGGTCGGGGTGACCGCCGGCCCGGTGAAGTAGAGGCCAGGAATTGACGACTCGAAGGCCCGCCCGACGAGGGGGGTGCCGCCGACGGTGCGGATTCCCGCGCGCAGGGCCGGGTCGAGGAACCGCAGGCGGGCCAGGTCGGTGCGGTAGCCGGTGGCCGCGATGACGTGCTCGGTGAGCATGTCCATCGTGCCGCCGTCCGACGTGCGGACGGTCAGACCCACGCCGCCGTCACGGGGTTGCGCGCCGACGACGGAGTGCCCGGCGTGCAGGTCGACGACCCCCTCGACCCGCGGGCGCAGCCAGGCGGCTCCGGCCGGCCCCAGCGCGGTCCGGGCCCGGCGGAGGCGGTCCTGGACCGGCAGGTAGCGGAACAGTCCGGGCCGGTTGGAGTAGAACCAGGTGACCCAGCCCGAGCCGAGGCCGGCCTCCGGCTCGCGCAGCCGCTCGCGGAGGGGGCGGTTCAAGGCCAACGGTTCGCCGTTCCACCGCACTTCCCGACTCCGGGCCAGCACCCGGACGGTCGCGCCCGCCTCGTGCAGGAGCGCGGCGGATTCGAGCGCCGACTGCCCACCGCCCACGACGGTGACGTCCCGACCGGCGAACCGGCGCAGGTCCGTGTGGTCCCCCACGTGGCTGCACAGCGCAGGCCCCAGCCCGGCCAGCACCTCCGGCACGTACCCGAAGTGCTGCACGCCGACCGCGACCACCACGCGACGTGCCCGCAGGCTCGTGCCGTCGTGCAGCGAGACCGCGTATCCGCCGACGTCGCGGCTCACGTCGGACACCAGGACCTCCTCCAGGTGCGGCACCTGGGAACGCTGGAACCAGTCGCCGTAGGAGACGAACGTCTCCAACGAGACGGGCAGGCCGTACGGGGCGTACGGGCGGCCGGTCTCACGGCAGAAGTCCTCGAGGGTGTGGCCCGGCAATGGGGTGGACAGGTTGGAGGCGAAGGCCTGCGACTTGAGGTACATGCCGGCCGGCATGTGGGACCGCCAGAGCGCCATGGGCTCGCCGAACACCCGGTGGTCGACGCCGGCGGCGTGCAGGTGCGCGGCGAGGGAGAGACCGTACGGTCCGGCCCCGACGATCGCGACGTCCACGGTTTCTCGGGTCATGTGCACTCCTTGTCAAGCGAGGTGACCGCCTCAGCGGCGCCGCGGGTGGCGTGGGTTTGTGGGACGGCGGCCCGGGCGCGGCCGGGCCGGTAGTGCGGTGCGACACTCTTCGCCGGGCGGGTTCGGCCGCGGAACGGGCGGGACGCCGCGCGCCATCCGGTGCGCAGGCACATCAGACCGAACGGCGCCAGGTCGTCGCGGGCGAACCAGGCGGTCTCGTCGACGTGCCGCAGCGAGCGCACCCAGGCGCCCAGGCGCAGTTCGCCGCGCCGGCGGTAGCCGAGGGCGGCGAGCAGGTCGTAGTTCTCGACGGCGAGCCGCCGGTCGGGGCACGGCCGCGCGGCCGGCACGGGTTGGCCGGTCAGGTCGAGGTAGGCGGCGCGCACCACGTCGAGGCCGCCGGCGTCCTCGAAGACCCGGAACTGGGCGCCGAGGCGGGGGTTGAAGTCGAGCAGCCGGTAGCTGCCGTCCCGGAGGTCCCGGCGCAGGTCGAGGTCCACCAGGCCGCGGTAGCGAAGTTCGCCGATCAGACGTTCCACCTCGGCCCGCATGGGCTCGTTCTCCGTCGCCCGCCCCAGGCTCGTCAGGCCGGCATGCGCCGGGTACGACCGCTCCTTGACGCCGGTGAAGCCGGGTCGGCAGACGGAGTCGGCATCGCAGTAGCCGTGGAAGAACCAGTCGGCGTCGGGACCGCCGGGGATGTACTCCTGCAGCAGGATCCCCGGGTCGTCGCCGTCCGCGTACGACCCGACAGGATGGGGCCAGGACCGGGTCAGCGCGACGAGGTCGGTCGGGGTGCGCAGCAGCAGCGTGCTGCGGCCACGGGGCCCGTCGGCGGGATGCCAGGGCCGGGTCCGCTTGGCGACGAGGGGGTACCCGACGCGCCGGGCGAAGTCGTGCGCCTCGTCGGGAGACGCGGGGACGGTGGTGGCCGGGGTGGGCACGCTCCGGTCGCGGCAGAGCAGGTGCAGCCGGTACTTGTCGGCGAGCCGGCGCGGTAGGTCGGGTGCGGGCGCCGGGAAGAGGAACCAGCGACGCAGGGACGAGCCATGTTCGGCGAGGAAGATGGCGCCCGCGTCGTCGGTGGGCACCAGCACCGCCGGGCGCCCGATCCGCTCCGCCAGCCGGGTGAGCCCGGCGGCGATGCGGTCGGGATCGTCGACGCCGGGGTTCCAGCGCCAACGTCCGCGTACGTACCGGGACGCGGCCGCGGGGGCCAACGGATCCTCGTGTACGGCGTGGACGGGCACACCGAGCCGGCCGAGGCTGCGGATCACGCCGAGCCCGCCGTGGTGGAAGACGTTCGGGTCGAGCTTGAGCACGACGGCAGGAGTCGAGGTGTCGACGTCGGACAGTACGTGACCCAGCCCGGCCCGGTCACGCGACGGCACGCGGTGCCTCCCCCTGGTTCTCGGTCCGAGGCCGGACGCCGGCGACCGGGCGCGGGGCGACGGTGGTTCCGCCGAGGTATGCCAGGCCGGCGGGCGATGGAGTAGGCAGCGGGACAGTCGGCGTTGCGGCGATCGTCCACGCGGGAACGTGGTGCACTAGCTCACCTCGGACCGGTGAACGGTGCGCCGATCGGCGGTATCGGCGAGGAGTGTCTCGGTGATCGTCATAGTGGTTTTGGGCGGCCGCTACCGGCGGCCGTGCGGGTCGGTGAGGACGTGCGGACAGGGCAGGCGTCGTGACCGCTCCCCGGATCGGCACAGCGCCGCCTCGGCGGGTCGACTGCGACTGACCTACCGGGCGTCGTTGCCCGAACCCGCCCGGCGCACGACCCGTCCGGCCGCTCCGCCGTCACCGTGGCGGGCCACGGTGGTACGGCAGGTCGGCGCGTGTGGTGCTGGGTTGGTCCGGAAGCCGGGGAGATGGTTGACGTGCCCGTAGGAATATTGCCGCACATAGCCCCTCAAGGGGGGGCATTTGCCACAATCCGGCTCAACAACTCCGAAGCCAAGAATGTCGGCGTGCGCACCTGGGAGCCGGAACGGGAGGGCGACTACCTCGGCCCGTTCCGCTGAGCCGGCGGAACCTAGCCGGCGGCCCTGCGGCGTGCCGGTTTCGGCGGTCAGGCCGGGACCAACTCCCCGGCCAGGGCCGACTGCCGGACCGGCACCACCCGGTGCAGGCCGGTGGCGCGCAGCACCCGGGCCACCACCGGATCGGGGTCGACCAGCACCAGCTCGCCGCCCCGAGCCCGGACCCGCAGGTGCGCCGCGACCAGTGCGCGCACCCCGGCCGCGGAGAGCAACCGCACCCCGGACAGATCCACCCGCAGCACCGGCCGCGCGGGGGCGGCCCAGAGCGCCGCCCGGAACGAGCCCACGGTGGCGATGTCGACCTCGCCCACCGCCCGCACGTCCACCACCAGATCGTCCACGCTGATCTCCACGTGGAACCGGTCGTTGTGCTGCCCCATGCCGACGAACCTATCCGGGTACACCGACAGTTCGGGCGTCCCGAGGCGAGGATCCGGGTACGTTCCGGGTCCGGCCGAGAAGGCCCTCGGGGTGAACCCTCAGCTGGTCTCCACGATGCGGTTCTCCCAGGCCCACGCGGCGATCTCCAGCCGGTTGCGCGCGGACAGCTTCTGCTGGATCGCGGCGAGGTGGCTCTTGACCGTGCTCAACGAGATGAACAGCTCGGCGGCGATCTCCTGATTGGTCCGCCCGCGGGCGACCTGCTGTACCACCTCCAGTTCGCGCCGGGACAGCGTCGGCAGGAACCGGCGGTTGGCCGGCGTGCCGCCCGGGGTGAGATGCCGCAGCAGCCGGAGGGTGAGCGACGGCGAGACCAGCGCGTCGCCCTTGTCGGCCGCCCGCACCGCCTCCACGAGCAGGGCCGGCCCGGCGTCCTTGAGGATGAAGCCGACCGCGCCCCCGCGCAGCGCGTTGTGGACGTACTCGTCGAGGTCGAAGGTGGTCACCACGATGACCCGCAGCGGGTCGGCGACGCCCGGCCCGGCCAGGGCGCGGGTGACCTCGATACCGTCGAGCCGGGGCATCCGGATGTCGACCAGGCAGACGTCGGGACGCAACCGGCGGGCCTGCTCGACGGCGTCCACCCCGTCGACGGCCTCGGCCACCACGGTGATGTCGGGCTGGTCCTCCAGGATCATCCGCAGGCCACTGCGGACCATCGCCTGGTCGTCGGCGAGCAGGACCCGGATGGTCACCGGGGCTCCCGGCCGGCGACGGGCAGGGCGGCCGACACCGACCAGCCGCCGCCCGGGCGAGGACCGGCGGAGAGTTTCCCGCCGAGGGCGCCGACGCGTTCGCGCATCCCGATCAGCCCGTACCCGCTTCGGCGGAGGGGACCCGTGGGGGCGGGCGGACCGTCGTCGACGACGTCGACGGTGACCATGCCGGCCTCCTCGGCGACCGCGACGTGCACCGTACCGGCGCCCGGGGCGTGCCGCGCGACGTTGGTCAGCGCCTCCCGCACGATCCGGTACACGGTGGCGGTCACCTCCGGCGGCCACCCGGGGTCCTCCTCGGGAACCCGCGGCAGCACCGCCATGCCGTGCCGCGCGAAGCGTTCCACCAGGGCGTCGAGGTGTTCCGGACCGGCCGAGCCGGGCGCCGGATCATCACCGTCCCGCAGGATTCCGACCAGCCGACGCATCGCGGCCAGCGCATCGGAGCCGGCCGCCTCGATCCCGGCCAGCGACTGCCGCGCCCGTTCCGGCTGCCGGTCCGTGACGAGCTGGGCCGCCTGGGCCTGCACGACGATGCCGGTGATGTGATGGGCGACCACGTCGTGCAGCTCCCGGGCCAGCTCCAGCCGCTCGTCCCGGCGTACCCGCTCGGCGGTGGCCCGACGGCGTTCCGCCACCACCCGCAGCGCACCGCCGACCGCGACCGCGACGAGCCACGCCGCGGCGTTCCAGTACGTCACCGCGGTCGGGCCGGCGGCGATCCCGGCCGCCCCGACCACGGCGAAGCCACCGGCAGCGACAGCGGCGGCCCCGCGCACCGGCAGCACCCCGACCGCCGAGGCCACCAGCACCGCCAGCGGGAGCGCCGTCGCCGGACCCGGCTCGTGCGGCAGCCCGGCCAGCTCGGCGACCAGGACGGCGACCGCCGCGACCACCAGGCCCGCGACCGCCGTCCACCCCCGATGCCGTCGCCGGACCAGGGCGAGCAGCGCGACCGCCACGCCGACCGCGCAGTCGAACCACCAGTACCTGCCGCCCCAGCTCCCCGCGAGCGCGGCCGCCTGGACGGCGATCGCCGTGGCGAACCCGAGCCCGAGTCCGACCTGGACCGCCACCGGCCACCGGTCCGAATGATCCATGCCGCCCAGGCTAGGGAATCCCGAGCCGGGCCGAACCGGTCAAAAGTACGATCGCCGGCGCCGGGAACCGTGCCACGGACGGATGGCGGGACCCGCAAAGCCGGTGAGGCTCAGGGCATGACTGACCAGAACTCCCCACCGGTGCTGCACGCCGAGGGCCTCACCAAGCGGTACGGCAGGCGGGTCGCCCTCTCCCACTGCGACCTGCGGATCCCCCGCGGCCGGGTGATCGGCCTGGTCGGGCCGAACGGTGCCGGCAAGTCCACACTGCTCCAGCTGGCGTGCGGACTGATCGCCCCCACCGCGGGCACCCTGCGGGTGCTCGGCGCCCGTCCGGCGGCCGACGCGGCCCACCTGGCCCGGGTCGGGTACGTCGCCCAGGACACCCCGGTGTACGCGGCCCTGACCGTGGCCGACCACCTGCGGATGGGTGCGCGGCTGAACCCGTCCTGGGACGCGGCGCTGGCCGAGCGGCGGATCGCCCAGGTCGGGCTGCAGCCGAGGCAGAAGGCGGGTCGGCTCTCCGGCGGCCAGCGCGCCCAGCTCGCCCTGACGGTGGCCGCCGCGAAGCGCCCCGAACTGCTGATCCTCGACGAGCCGGCCGCCGCGCTGGACCCCCTCGCCCGGGACGGGTTCCTCCACCACCTGATGGAGTTCGTCGGCGAGCTGGGTGCCAGCGCGCTGCTCTCCTCGCACCTGCTCGGCGACGTGGCCCGGGTGTGTGACCACCTGGTGGTGCTCGCCGCCGGCCGGGTCCAGCTCGCCGGCGACGTCGCCGACCTGCTGGCGCACCATCACCGGCGGGTCGCGCCGCGCGGCGAACTCGACCAGCTCCCCGCCGGACTGCAGCTGGTCCGGCGGGAGCCGGCCGGGGCGTACCAGCGAGCCATTGTCCGGACCGCGGGCGGGACACCTCCGCCGGCGTGGGCGGTGGAGCCGGTGGGGCTGGAGGAGCTGGTCCTGGCGTACCTGGGCCGGGCGGCCGGCGACCGGACCGTGCCGGCCCCGAGCCGGGAGGCGGCCCGATGACGTGGCTGACCTGGCGGCAGTTCCGGGTCCAGGCCCTCGCCGGCCTGGCCGGCCTGGCCCTGCTCGCCGCGTACCTGGTGCGCCTGGGCCTGGCGATCCGGGACGGGCACGACGCCTACCGGTCGGCCTGCCGGGCCGGCGGGGACTGCGCCCGGGCCCTCGGCCAGTACCTCGGCGATTACCAGAACACGCTGCTGTACCTCGCCGGGCTGCTCGCCCTGGTGCCGGCCGTCCTGGGCATGTTCTGGGGCGCACCGCTGGTGGCCCGGGAGCTGGAGACGGGCACGCACCGGCTGGTGTGGAACCAGAGCGTCACCCGTACCCGGTGGTTCACCGTGAAGCTGCTGGTCGTCGGAGTGGCCGCGATGGCCGTCTCCGGCATGGCCAGCCTCCTCCTCACCTGGGCCGCCAGTCCGGTCGACCGGCTCGCCGGGGACCGGTTCAGCACCATCGCGTTCGGCGCCCGGAACGTCGCGCCGGTCGCGTACGCCGTGCTCGCGTTCACCCTCGGCACGGTGGTCGGGCTGCTGGTCCGCCGGACGCTGCCGGCGATGGCGCTGACCCTGCTGGTCTTCACCGTCGTGCAGTTCCTCGTGCCGAATGTGGTCCGGCCGCACCTGATGCCGCCGGTGACGGTCTCCCGCCCGATGACGGCCGACGCGATCAACGAGGCGCGGGGCCTGGGCAGCATCACCGGCGGGCCGGTCGTCAAGGGCCTGACGGTGCCCGGCGCCTGGGTCAGTGGAACCAGCGAGTTGCGCACGGCCGACGGCCGACCGCTCGCCCAGGACCGGTTCGACCACTGTTTCCGGGACCCGCCCCGAACCGGGGCCACCGGCACGTTCGGCGACACCGCGGTGTGCCTCGCCCAACTGGACCTGCACGTGGTCCTGTCCTATCAGCCGAACCGGCGCTACTGGGCCTTCCAGTGGCTCGAGTCGGCGCTCTACCTGGCACTCGCCGCGCTGCTGGCAGGGTACGGCCGGTGGCATATCCGGCGCCGCGTCACCTGACCCCCGCACGGCCCCCGGCGACACGCCGCCGGGGGCTGTCCGGCAGGGCACCGGCGGGCAAGAATGGCCCGATGGTCGTACCCCGTCAGCGTCCGCCCCGGCTGATCCGGCCGGTCCGGGAGCCCGCCACCGTGCCCCCGCCCCTGGAGGGGCCCTGGGCTGCCACCGACGTCCGCCTCGACCGGGCCGACCTGCTGCCGCTGCCGGACGGCGGGCACGGCCCGGAGGACGTGCTGATCGATCCGGACGGTCGGGTGATCAGCGGTGACGAGGACGGCCGGCTCTGGTGGTGGCCGGCGGACGCGCCTGCGGGCACCCGCCCCCGGCTGCTCGCCGAGACCGGCGGCCGGCCGCTCGGCATCGAGCTGGATCCGGTCGACGGCGCGTCCCTGGTGATCTGCGACGCGTACCGGGGGTTGCTGCGGGTCACCCCCGACGGGGTGGTGCACGAGCTCACCGGGGCCGGTGCCGCGGTGCACCTCGCCGACAACGCCGCCGTCGCCCGGGACGGCACCATCTACTTCACCGACTCCTCGGACCGGTTCCCGCTGTCGCACTGGAAGCGGGACCTGCTGGAGCACCGGCCCAACGGTCGGGTGCTGGCGTACGACCGGCGGACCGGGCGTACCGAGGTGGTGGCGAGCGGTCTCTACTTTCCCAACGGGGTCGCGCTGACCCCGGACGAGTCGGCGCTGATGCTGGTGGAGACGGCCACCCACCGGCTGCTCCGGATCGACCTGCCGGAGGGGCGGGCGACCGTGCTGGCCGACCTGCCGGCGTACCCGGACAACGTCGCCGCGGTGGGCGACGGGACGTACTGGATCGCGCTGCCCAGCCCCCGGCTGCCGATCATGGAACGGCTGCTGCCGCACCCCCGGGTACGGCAACTGGTGGCCCTGCTTCCCGGAGTGGTGCAGCCGCAGCCCCGCCGGTACGGCCTCGTGGCGCTGGTCGACGGCGAGGGCCGGGTGTTGCGGACGTTGCACGGCCCGGGCGGCGCGTACTGGATGATCACCGGGGTCCGCCAACACGGGGACCACCTCTGGCTGGGCAGCCTCACCGCCACCGCGGTGGCCCGGGTGAGTCTGGCCTGAGCGCCGCGGGCCGGTCCGCCACCCTGAGGTGGCGGAC
>JBARAE010000198.1:0-4701 GCA_049791715.1 Micromonospora sp. | reverse complement strand
GAGCACGGCGGCGGCCGAGTCGACGGCGGCGTCGACGGCCAGCCGGGCGCCGAAGCGGGCGGCGAAGTCGAGCCGGGCCGGAACCCGGTCGACCGCCACCACGCGGGTGCCGGAGAGAACGGCCAGCCGGGTGCTGAGCAGACCGATCACGCCCTGCCCGAAGACCCCGACCCAGTCGCCGAGGTGCAGGTCACCCGCGAGGACGGCGGTGAGCGCGATCGCGCCGGGGCGGGCGAAGACGGCGGCGAGCGGGTCGAGACCTGGGGCGAGTGGCTGGACCGCGCCGGCCGGTACGACCGCCTCCGCCCGGTGTCCCCAGATGCCCCAGACGATCTGCCCGGGATGCCGGTCGGCGACGTCGGCGGCGACCTCGACGACCTCACCGACCTCCTCGTAGCCGAAGCCGACCACGGGGTAGGGGGCGACGGCCTGGCGCGGCACGAACATCCGGGTGGCGTCGTCCCAGTCCTTGCTGAGCCGTGGATTGCTGCCGCGGTAGAGGGTCAGCTCGGTGCCGGCGGAGATGCCCGAATAGCAGGTCCTGACCCGTACCTGACCGGGGCCGAGGGGATCCGCGGCACAGGGCTCAAGGCTGATCCGTCGTGGACCCGCGAGAGAGACAACCCAGTTGGCCATGTGTCACATCCGCAGGTGCGGGCCGTCAATGCTAGTGCCCGCCGGCAAAAGATCGGCATATCTGTTGCCGTGAATCGACTATGGGCGTTGAATCCGGCATGTACCCCTTCGAGAGGAGTGCCAATGTCGCCAACGCCTCCGATGAAACTGCTCGCCTCAACCGTCATCATGGCCGTCGCCGGGTTCGGCCTGGTGGCCTGCGGTGAGGACGAGTCGAAAAGTGACAGCTCGCAAATAACGGTGTGGAGCCTGGAGGACGTCGCCGACCGGGTGACCGCCACCAAGGCGATCATCGCCGACTACACCGCCAAGACCGGCGTCAAGGTCAACCTGGTCACCGTCAACGAGGATCAGTTCCCGTCCCTCATCGCGTCCAGCGCCGCCGCCGGCGAGCTGCCCGACGTCGTCGGCTCCGTCTCGCTGGCCGGCATCCGCACGCTCGCCGGCAACGACCTGCTGGAACCGGACGCGAACAAGGAGGTCGTCGACAAGCTCGGGCGGGACACCTTCTCGTCGCGCGCCCTCGAGCTCACCAGTGAGGACGGGAAGCAGCTCGCCGTGCCCAGTGACGGGTGGGGCCAGTTGCTGGTCTACCGCAAGGATCTCTTCGACGCGGCCGGCCTGCCCGCCCCCGACACGTACGAG
Source organism: Micromonospora sp. (assembly GCA_049791715.1). Taxonomy (GTDB): domain Bacteria; phylum Actinomycetota; class Actinomycetes; order Mycobacteriales; family Micromonosporaceae; genus Micromonospora. Next base: position 3,420 of record JBARAE010000198.1, on the reverse strand, counting down.
AAGATCGCCGCCGCGGCGGCGAAGCTGAACACCGGCGGTGTCGCCGGCATCACCGCGGCCACCGCCCCCGGCGACGTCTTCACCCAGCAGACCTTCGAACACCTGGCCCTGGCCAACAACTGCCAGCTCACCGACGACTCCGGCGCCGTGAAGCTGAACTCCCCCGAGTGCGTCGAGGCGTTCCGCTTCTACGGCGACCTGATGCGTAACCACTCGGTCAAGGGCGCGCAGGACGTGGACACCACCCGGGCCACCTACTTCGCCGGCAAGGCGGCCATGCTGATCTGGTCGCCGTTCATCCTCGACGAGCTCGCCGGGCTGCGCAACGACGCCAAGCCGACCTGCCCGCAGTGCCAGAAGGACCCGACGTTCCTCGCGAAGAACAGCGGATTCGTCACGGCCATCAAGGGCCCCAACGGCACCGAACCCGCCCAGTACGGCGAGATCAGCTCGTGGGCGGTGCTCGACGGCGCCGGCGATTCGGCCAAGTCCTTCGTCGAGTACATGCTCTCCGACGGTTACCCGCGTTGGTTCGGGATGTCCCCCGAGGGGCGCTTCCCGGTTCGCAAGGGCACGGCGGACGACAAGGAGAAGTTCCTCACCGCCTGGAACACCAGTAAGGCCGGGGTGGACGCGAAGAAGCCGCTGTCCGACGTGTACGGCGAGGACGTGCTCACCGTGCTGCGGCAGAGTCCGGACACCTTCCAGCGCTGGGGGCTGACGCAGGGTCAGGGCAAGCTGGTCGGCGCGATCCTCGGCGAACTGCCCGTGCCCAAGGCGCTCGCCGAGGTGGTCGCCGGGAAGTCCGACGCCGCCGCGGCGGCCGCCCGGGCGCAGAAGGACGTCGAAGCCATCCAGAAGGGCGTCAATTGACGACGACCGCGCCGGAGGCCGGCCGCTCCCCCACCCGGGAACGGCCCGCCCCCGGCGGTCGCCGCCCACTCACCCTGCGCCGCCGCGAATCCCGCGACGGCCTCGCGCTGGTCGCCCCGACCCTGCTCGTCGTGGTCGCGGTGATCGGCATCCCCATCGTCTGGACCGTGGTGCTGGCCTTCCAGCGGGTACGCCTCGCCACCCTGCGCAAGACCGGGCTCTTCGGCCAGTTCACGATGGCCAACTTCGACCGGGTGCTGCACACCCCCGGGTTCGCCGACACGCTCTGGACCACGCTGCTCTACAGCCTCGGCGGCACCATCGGCTCGATCCTCATCGGCCTCGTCGCGGCGCTGGTGGTCCGCCGACCGTTCCGCGGGCGAACCCTGGTCCGCGCGTCGATGCTGCTGCCGTACGTGGCGCCGGTGGTCGCGGTGGCCTTCGTCTGGCAGGTGATGCTCGATCCGCAGCTCGGCATCGTCAACGACTGGGGGCGACGGTTCCTCGGCTGGGACGCCCCGATCCCGTTCCTCTCCCAGGACTCGACTGCCCTGTGGACGGTGATCGCGTTCGAGGCGTGGCGCTACTTCCCGTTCGCGTTCCTGTTCCTGCTGGCCCGGCTCCAGGCCGTACCGGGTGAGCTGGAAGAGGCGGCCCGGGTCGACGGGGCCACCCCGACCCAGCGCTTCCGGCACATCCTGCTGCCGCAGCTGATGCCGGTGATCGCGCTGCTGGCGGTACTGCGGTTCATCATGACGTTCAACAAGTTCGACGACGTCTACCTGCTCACCGGCGGCTCCGCCGGCACCGAGGTGGTCAGCGTCCGGGTCTACCAGTTCCTCACCGCCCGCACCGACATCGGCGCGGCCGCCGCGCAGGCGGTCGTCCTGGCCGTGGTGCTGATCGTGTTCGTGGCGATCTACCTGCGCTTCTTCGCCGCGAGACGGGAGGCGTGATGGACCGGGACCGGATCGAGACGGTGAGCCTGCGCTGGCTGCGCCGGCTGGTGATCGCCGTCTTCCTGATCGTCACCGTGCTGCCGTTCTGGTACATGCTGGTGCTCTCGGTACGCCCCATCGAACGGCTGCTGCTGGACCCGGGCTCGCTGATCGTCCCGTTCGGCGAGCTGACCGTCGCCACGTACGCCGAGGTGCTCAAGTCCGCCGAAAACGGCGGCCAGGGTTTCCTGACCTTCATCCGCAACAGCGGCCTGGTGGCGGTGGCCGCCACGCTGCTGACCCTGGTGGTCGCCATCCCCGGGGCGTACGCGGTGTCCCGGCTGCGGTTCTTCGGCCGGCGGCAGGTCAACGCGCTCTTCCTCGCCGTCTACCTGTTCCCGTCGATCGTCATCGCGATCCCGCTCTTCGTGGTCTTCACCCGGGCCGGGCTGCGCGGTTCGCTGTTCGGGCTGGTGCTGGTCTACATCTCGCAGACCCTGCCGGTCTCGGTCTACATGCTGCGGAACTACTTCGAAACCATCCCGATCAGCCTGGAGGAGTCCGCCGCCCTCGACGGCGCGGGCCGGCTCGGCATCATCCGTCGGGTCAGCCTCCCCCTGGCCGCTCCGTCGATCATGGCGGTCGCCCTGTACGACTTCATGATCGCCTGGAACGAGTACCTCTTCGCCCTGCTCTTCCTCGTCGACAAGCCGAACCGGTGGACGGTGTCGCTCGGGCTGTCGCTGCTCGCCGACGGCGTGGAGGTGCCGAAGACCGTGCTGATGGCCGGGTCGGTGATCCTCACCCTGCCCATCGTGATCCTCTTCTTCGCCAGCGAGCGGCTGCTCACCGAGGGGCTGACCAGCGGCGCGGAGAAGGGCTGACGTCTGCACTGCCAGGTGCCGGGTCTCACGCCGACGCCTAGCCGCTGCCGCCTTTTCGACCCGAATTCGCCCCGTCAACGGCTAGCGTCGGCGTTAGTTCACGGCGATCGGGGTCGTATGGCGGCGGTACGCGAGGCACTCAAGGTCCCCCGGGCCGGGCACCTGCTGCATGTCGAGGTGACCGGCAGCGAGGGGGTGCCGCTGGTGCTGCTGCACGGCTTCCCCGACAACCTGCACCTCTACGACGAACTGATGCCGCACCTCGGCGATCGGCGGGTCGTCCGCTTCGACTTTCTCGGCTGGGGCCGCTCCGACAAGCCCGCCGGCTACCCGTACACGGCGGACAACCAGACCGGCGACCTCGCGGCGGTGATCGACCACCTCGGGCTCGAGCGGGTCGTGCTCGTGGCCCATGACGCGTCCGGGCCACCAGCGATCGACTGGGCGCTGCTGTATCCGCACCGGGTCGCCGCGCTGGTGCTGCTCAACACCTACTACCACCAGACAGCGGCGCTGCGCCGACCACCCGCCATCGCGCTGTACTCGACTCCGCTGCTGCGCAACGCAGCCCGGGCGCTGGCCGGCCGGGGGTCGGACCTCGCTCGGCGCCTGTACATCTGGCAGGTGGGCAGGTTCATCTGGGACGACCAACGCAGGGATCCTCTGGTGAACCGCCTGTACGACGACTTCACCGCGGCCCAGCCGGCCTTCTGGCGGCTCAACGA
>JBARAE010000197.1:0-3027 GCA_049791715.1 Micromonospora sp. | reverse complement strand
TGGGACTGCCCGCGCTGCGGCCAGCCGGCCGGCCCGGACGCCCAGAACCCGCCCGGGCAGGCCCGCAGCGAGCCCTACAAGACCCACCTGGCGTACGTGAAGGAGCGGCGCACCCCCGAGGAGGCCGAGGCGATCCTCGCCGAGGCGCTCGACGCGCTGCGCCGGCGCCGCGGCCGGGCCTGACACGCGCGAGCCCCGATCCACCGGGACCGGGGCTCGGCGGCCGTCGTCGGCCAGCTCAGCGGAGGCTGCGCAGCCGGGGCGGCACGTCGGCCGCCGCGGCCCGGTCCAGCAGCCAGAGGGTACGCGCGACGCCGTGCACGCCCGCGGCGGGCAACTGCACCGGGCCCGCCCCGGCCAGCGCCATACCCACCGCCCGGGCCTTGTCCGCCCCGCTGGCCACCAGCCAGACCTCCTCGGCGCTGTTGATCGCCGGCAGGGTGAGGGTGGTCCGCACGGGCGGCGGCTTGGGGCTGCCCCGGACGGCGCTGACCGGCCGGCTCTCGTAGTGCACCGGGTGCTCCGGGAAGACCGAGGCGACGTGCCCGTCCTCGCCGACGCCGAGCATCAGCACGTCGAAGTGGGGGAGCGCGGCGTGACCCGGCCGGGCGGCCCGGGCCAGTTCCTCGGCGTACCCGGCGGCCGCCGCCTCCGGGTCGGCTCCGGCCGGCCCGTCGGAGGCCGGCATCGGGTGGACCCGTGCCGGGTCCAGCGGCACCAGGTCGAGCAGCGCCGCCCGGGCTTGCGTCTCGTTCCGCTCCGGGTCGCCGGAAGGCAGGAACCGCTCGTCACCCCACCACACGTCGACCCGGGACCAGTCGACCGCGTCCCGGGCCGGCAGCGCCGCCACCGCCCGGTACACCGCGGCGGCGATCCGCCCGCCGGTCAGCACCACCGACGCCTGGCCCCGGTCCGCCTGCGCGTCGAGCAGCTTCACCACCAACCGGGCCGCCACCGCCTGCGCCAGCAGGTCGGCGTCGGCGTGTACGGCGACACTCGCCTCACTCATCCATCGTGCCTTCGCGTTCCGACCGCGTCCGCGGTCACCTGTGCTGTCGAGGCGCCGAGCGGCCCCCGGTGCGCCCCGACCCGCGCCACCCGCGCGGGCGTGGGCCGGCCGAGGTCCGTCACTGTCCTGCCGTCGTACCGGCGTGCGCGGTGACCCCGGCCTCGGCCCGTTGTGCGGTCGCCGGATCCTTCCACACGTGCACCCGCTGACCCGGGCGCTGGTCCAGGCCGGTCATGCCGGCGGTCGCGCCGAGGGCCTCGGCGTACACCTGGTCGGCGTCGAGCCGCCGGAGCTCCTCGGCCAGTTCGTCCCCGAGCGGCCGGCGGACCAGCGGGAGGATGCGGTCCTCCTGCCCGGTACGCCGGAAGGTGGCGATGTTGTCCTCCCGGGTGAGCGTCAGCTCGTCGCCGTTGGCGCAGCGCAGCTGAACCTCCCGCATCCGGGGGAACTGGTCGGTGGGCTCCCACACCGGGTCGATGTCGAGCCGGGCGGCCAGCCAGCCGCGCATCAGTGCCGCGGTCGGGTCGGTGCGCGGTGCCACCACGGTCGCCTCGGTGACCCGGGCCTGGGTGGTGTCGAACGCGCCGGCGACCAGCGTGCGCCACGGGGTGATCCGGGTCCAGGCCAGGTCGCTGTCACCCGGCGCGTAGTCCACGGCCCGCTGCTTCAGCGCGGCGATCGGGTCGGCGGCCTGCGCGGCGTCGGTGATCCGCCGGTCCGCCACCACGCCGAGGAAGTCCGTCGCGATCTCCACCGGGGGCTCCCCGTGCCACCAGGTCACCACCGGCACGTCCGGCACCAGCAGCGGCATCACCACCGACTCGGCGTGCAGGGCGAGCCGGCCGTACATCCGGGTCACCACCGCCTCGCACGGGCCCAGCCGGCCGCCGACGACGATCTCCGCGTCCAGCCGGTTGCGGTCCCGCTCGACGTCGGAGCGGACCACCACGACGATCCGGCACGGGTGGGCGGCCGCCGCGATGGTCGCCGCCGCCTCGGCCTCCTGGACCCGCTTCTCGTCCACCACGACGATCAGGGTGAGCGCCATGCCGCTGGCCACCCCGCCGGCGCTGCGGCGCTCCGCGGCGAGCGCCTTGACCACCTTGTTGCCGGTGGTGTCCCACAAGCCGATCAATGGATCCTCCAGGTCTGCTCGGTCATGCCCGTCGCCAGGACCGGCCGTCGCGGGCCAGCATCTCGTCGGCGGCCCGGGGGCCCCACTCACCGGCCCGGTACGGCTCCGGCTTCGTGCCCGCCCAGGCGTGCTCCAGCGGGTCCACCACCTGCCAGCTCTGCTCCACCTCGGCGGCGTCCGGGAACAGCGTCCGGTCGCCGATCAGCACGTCCAGCACCAGCCGCTCGTACGCCTCGGGGCTGGACTCGGTGAACGCCTCGCCGTACTGGAAGTCCATCGCGATGTCGCGGACCTCCATGGTGGTGCCGGGCACCTTCGAGCCGAACTTCAGCACCACGCCCTCGTCCGGCTGGACCCGGATGACGAGCTGGTTGGGGCCGAGCATCTCCATGTCCTCCGGGTTGAACGGCAGGTGCGGCGCCTTCTTGAACATGATGGCCACCTCGGTGACCCGCCGGGGCAGCCGCTTGCCGGCCCGGATGTAGAACGGCACCTCGGCCCAGCGGCGGTTCTGGATGCCGAGCTTGACGGCCACGTACGTCTCGGTGGTGGAGTCCGCCGGGACGCCCTCCTCCTCCAGGTAGCCGACCGCGCGTTCGCCGCCGACCCAGCCGGGCAGGTACTGGCCCCGGACCGTGTCGCGGGCCACGTCCTTCGGCACGGTGATCGCCCTGAGCACCTTGAGCTTCTCGGTGCGGATCTCGTCCGCGTCGAAGCTGGTCGGCTCCTCCATCGCGACCAGCGCCAGAAGCTGGAGCAGGTGGTTCTGCAGCACGTCGCGGGCCGCGCCGGCGGAGTCGTAGAAGCCGGCCCGGGTGCCGATGCCGACGTCCTCGGCCATGGTGATCTGCACCGAGTCGACGTACTTGGAGTTCCACAGCGG
>JBARAE010000196.1:0-5105 GCA_049791715.1 Micromonospora sp. | reverse complement strand
CTCTCCGGTGCCGGGTGGGCCGCCGTCGGTGTTGTTGAGCTGGGCGGATGCCCTCGCCACAGGTGGCGTGGCAGCGCTACAGTCGATGTCTCCCCGCACGTGGCCGGAGCGTGGCGACCCGGCGTGGACCTGCCGGGCGACGGCGCCCGGCCCGTCCGCCGGTGATCCAGGGCAGTGGGGCCCGCCCGCACGGATGCGTGTGCGAATCGGGAATGCGGGTAAACCGGTCGGGTGAACGTGACGGACAGCGTGTGCGGTCGCACGCCGGGCGGTCATGTCACCCTCGGGAGTCGCCCGGCGGCCCTGTGTCGCCGGGTAATTGTCGGACCGTCAGTTAATTGTCGCGACTAATGCGACAATTCGGAACGGCAGTGCCGGTGGCGGCAATGTTTTCGTGACCGCTGTATCGGTTACGCGTTGTAGGAGGTGTGGGGCAGATGACGGGGTTCAACCGCGATCTACCTGCTGTCCCGCAGATATTCGAGCCCTCCCACCAGGGCATTCGTGACGCTGTGCGGTCCAGTCGCTACGGGAAAGACGTTGCGCAGCGTCACCGGCGGAGGTCTAGGCTGTCTGCTGTTCTCCCCGAAGATCCATCCATCTCTAGTGATCGAGAATTCGACGTGACGAGTGCGTTGACGCTGCCCACGGGCAGCCAGCTGGCGTCGTCCTGGCCGGAGGCGCCATCCGGGTCCCAGCCCCTGCCCTTCGAGCTCGACCATCTGCTCGCCCTCCGGGTACCCGGCCTCATCGCCACCCGCCGTCACATCCACTCCCACCCGGAGCTCTCCGGCGAGGAGGTCGAGACGGCGGCCCTGATCTACCGCGAACTCTCCCTGGCCGGGCTGAAGCCGCGCCTGCTGCCCAAGGGCAACGGCGTCATCTGCGACATCGACGGGCGGCCGGACGGCCCGGTGATCGCGCTGCGCGCCGACATCGACGCGCTGCCGCTGACCGACGCCAAGGACGTCTCGTACCGCTCCACCGTGGACGGCGTCTGCCACGCCTGCGGGCACGACGTGCACACCTCGGTGATGCTCGGCGTCGGCATGCTCCTCGCCCAGCTCGCCGACCTCGGCCAGCTCGACGGCCGGGTCCGGCTCATCTTCCAGCCGGCCGAGGAGATCCTGCCCTGCGGCTCGCTGGAGGTCATCGAGGCCGGCGGCCTCGACGACGTGGTGCAGATCTTCGCCGTGCACTGCGACCCGAACCTGCCGGTCGGCAAGGTCGGCCTGCGGGTCGGCCCGATCACCGCGGCCGCAGACAACGTCACGGTCCGGCTCACCGGCCCGGGTGGGCACACCGCCCGCCCGCACCTCACCGTCGACCTGGTCGACGCGCTGGGCCGGCTGGTCACCGAGGTGCCCACCCTGGTCAGTCGCCGGGTGCCGGCCAACAGCGGACTGCTGCTGGTGTTCGGCCACGCCTCGGCCGGCACCCGCTACAACGTCATCCCCTCCGAGGCCTGCGCGGCCGGCACGCTCCGTGTCATGGACCGCGACACCTGGGAGGAGGCTCCCAAGATCGTGGCGCAGGTGGTCCGGGACGTCATCGCGCCCACCGGCGCGACGGTCGACCTGGAGTACCTCCGCGGCCGCCCGCCGGTCAGCAACGACGCCCGCGCCATCGGCGTGCTGACCGCCGCTACCGCCGCCGCGCTCGGCCCCGAGGGCATCGCGGAGACCCCGCAGAGCATGGGCGGCGAGGACTTCTCCTGGTACCTGGAGCACGTGCCCGGCGCGCTCGCCCGCCTCGGCGTCGGCCGGAACGGGCCCAACGTGGACCTGCACCGGGCCTCCTTCGACCCGGACGAACGCGCCATCCCGGTGGGCGTACGGCTCATGGTGCAGACCGCGTTGCGGGCACTGGCGGCGGCGCGGTAGGCGACGGACCACCCAGCGGTCCCGCCGGCGCCGCAGCGACCGGCGCCGGACCGGCCGGTGGTGTCCCTCGCCGACGGCGCCGGCGCAGCACCCGGAGCAGCAGCACCAGCGGTACGCCGATCGCCACCAGCCACGGCAGCAGCGCCCCCAGCACGGTGAGCAGCACGGTCATCGAGGACAGGAAGACCTGCCAGCCACCGCGGAGCCCGACCAGGAAGCCGATCTCGGTCTTCTGCTCGGCCGTCGAGGCGTCCGGACCGACGAAGGTCACCGTGATGGTGGACAGCGCGGTCAGGTCGGCCAGCCGGCGCTTCTTCGCCTCCAGCGAGGCGAGGTCGGCCTCCCGCTTGGCCAGCTCGTTCTCCAGCGAGACCAGGTCGCTGATCGAGCCGGCCCGGGCGAGCAGCTTCCGCGCGCTCTCCACCCGGGCCCGCTGGCTGATGATCCGGGCGTCCAGGTCGATGGTCTCCTCGGTGACGTCCTGCGTGTGCACCTCGCGCCGCTGTTGGCGGCCGAGTTTCGCCAGCTCGTCGATGACCGTGGTGAACTTCGCCGCCGGTACTCGCAGCTCCAGCTCGGCCCGGGCGTCCGCCGCCTCGCTGTGCCGCTGGTCGCCGCCGACGAAGCCGCCCGCCGCGGTGACCGTGTCGATCGCCGCCCGGGCCGCCCGCTCCACGTCGTCCACCTGGACCTGCATCGTTCCGGTGTAGATGATCGACCGTTGGTCGACCCGCAGGTCCGGCGCGCCCGCGCCGGCCTTGCCGGGGGCCGCCTGGTCCTGCCCGCCTCCCGCCGGCGCCTCCGCCGCCGAACCGCGGTCGTTCTGCGGGCTTCCCGCGCCGCAACCCCCCGCGAACAGCACCGCCACCAGGCCCACCGCCACCAGGGGTACGCCTCGACGGCCTTTTCCTCGTACGCTCATCCCCGCTCCGATCCTCATGGCCCCTTCGCGGAGCCGATACGTCGGACGCGACGCGGCACCGCGTCGGTTCCGGCAGACTGCGCTGAGGACGTCACGATTCGATAATCGAGGAGTCACGATGCAGGTCACCAAGTACGCCCACTCCTGCCTCCGGCTCGAGCACGACGGAGGAGTCCTCGTCGTCGACCCCGGCGTGTACAGCGACCCCGAGGCGCTGGACGGGGCGGACGCGGTGCTGATCACCCACGAGCACCCGGACCACGTCGACGCGGAGGCGGTCAACCGGGCACTGGAGCGACGGCCGTTCAGCCTGCACGGCCCGGCCTCGCTCACCAAGGTTCTCGGCGACGCCGCCGCGGCACTGACCGTCGTGGAGCCGGGACAGTCGTTCACGGCCGCCGGGGTGCCGGTCCGTTCGTACGGCGGCCGGCACGCCGTCATCCACCCGGACATCCCGGTGGTGGAGAACGTGGGCTACCTGTTCAACGACGTGGTCTACCACCCGGGGGACTCGCTGGTCGTCCCCGAGGACGTCCAGCACGTGGACACCCTCTTCGCGCCGATCCACGCGCCCTGGTCGAAGTTCTCGGAGGTGGTGGACTTCGTTCGGGAGGTCGCCCCGCGCCGCGCGTTCGCGCTGCACGACGGCCTGCTCAACGACAAGGGCTTCGCGGTGCTCGATCGCCAGTACAAGGCGCACTGCAAAACGGAGTACCAGCGGCTCGAACCGGGCAGCCGCTTCGTCGTCTGATCCCGTGGCCGGCCCCTCCCGCGAACTCGTCCAGCGGCTCTACGCGACCTCGCCGGACCGGTTCGTCGCGGCCCGGGACGCCGCCGTGGAGGACGCGCGCCGGGCCGGCGACCGCGCGGCGGCCCGGGAGATCGCCAAGCTGCGCCGTCCCACCGTGGCGGCCTGGCTGGTCAACCTGCTGGCGATCCGCCGACCCGAGCTCGTGGCCGACCTGGCCCAGCTCTCCGAGTCGCTCCGCACCGCCCAGCGTGAGCTGCGTGGCGCCAAGCTGCGCGAGCTGTCCGCGCAGCGTCGGGCCGTGGTGGGCGCCCTGGTCGCCGAGGTGCGCAAGCTGGCGGCCGCGGAGAAGGACGCCCCGCCGGCCGGGAAGCTCCCGCTGGGCGAGGTGGAGGCCACCCTCAACGCGGCGCTCTCCGACGCCGAGGTGGCCGAGCAGGTCCGCTCCGGCCGGCTGCTCCGGGCCACGCACTACGCCGGCTTCGGTGAGGTGCCCCGGCCCCAGCTCCGGCTCGTCACCGGAGGCGTGGAGGAGCCGGCCGTACGGGACCGGGGGGCCGAGCGGGCCGAGACCCGGCGGGCGCGCGACGAGCGGGCGGCCGAACGGGCGGCCCGGGCCGAGCGGGCGAGGCGCCGAAGGGCGTTGGAACGCGAACTCGCCCAGGCCCGGTCGGACCAGAAGAAGGCCGAGACGGAGCTGACCGACGCGAGCCGGTCCGAGGAGGACGGCGCGGCCAGACTGGACCGGATCGAGGCCGAGCTCGCCGAGCTGGAACGTCGGCGGGCTGCCGCCGAGCAGGAGGTGAGCCGCGCCAAGCTGGCCCGCCGCGCCGCGGAACGGGCATTCACCGCGGCGCGCCGGCGCACCGGCGAGGTCGAGGCCGCGGTGGAGGCGCTGGACGCCGAAGAGGAGGATGCCGCCGACGCCGGCCAGCGGGCAGACTGACGCGGATGGACGACCACGGTGGACGGAGGCTGCCGGTGGCGGTGGGCCGCGGATGACGCCGGAGCAGGTCGCCGCCACCAGCAGGCCGCTGGTGCTGGAACTCGGGGAGGCGTTCAGCCGCTGCCCGGAGACGCTGCGCCGGGCCCGGCTGCTCGGCATCTCCGGTTGGGCGTTCTACATCACCGGTCGGGCCGGGGCGCTCGGCGACGTACGTGCCGAGACGGTCGCCGCCGCCCTCGGCTTCGTCGCCCCGGACGCGGTCGCCGACGGCTGGGATGCCGCCGCCCGCACCGTCCGCCCGGTCGAAGTGGCTGCGGCAAACCTGGCCGAGTGCTGCCGCTGGGGCGCCCAACACCTGCACGACACGCCCGGGGTGGCCCGGCTGGTCGGACTGCTGGAGCGCACGGTCGACGCGGCGGACGCCAGCGGGATGCCACTCTTCGCCGCCTGGCGCGCCATGCCGCTGCCGGAGCGGTCGCCGGGGGCCCGGACGGCCGCCGGGCTGCTCCTGCTCCGGGAGCACGTCGCCGGGGCGTACCTGCTCGCGGTGCGGGCGGGTGGGATGACGCCGATGGAGGCGGTGCTCGCCGGCCCAGAGGGGGAAGC
>JBARAE010000195.1:0-2905 GCA_049791715.1 Micromonospora sp. | reverse complement strand
GCGCTGTGGCACATCCGCAAGGGCCTGTACGCCGCCGTCGCCGGCGCCCGCCCCTCCGGCACCACCGCGCTGCTGGAGGACATCGCCGTTCCCGTCGCCGCGCTGGCGGACACCTGCGCGGAGCTGGCCGAGCTGTTCACCCGGCACCGCTATGAGCAGAGCGTCATCTTCGGCCACGCCAAGGACGGCAACCTGCACTTCATGCTCAACGAGCGGTTCACCGGCGGCGAGGCGCCGGACCGCTACACCGTGTTCACCGAGGAGATGGTCGACGCCGTCCTCGCCCACGGCGGCACCCTCAAGGCCGAGCACGGCACCGGCCGGGTCATGGCCCCGTACGTCCGGCGGCAGTTCGGCGACGAGCTCTACGACGTCATGCGCGAGGTCAAGCGGCTCTGCGACCCCGCAGGGGTGCTCAACCCCGGTGTCCTGCTCAGCGACGACCCGGACATCCACCTGCGACACCTCAAGACGGTCCCCACGGTCGAGCCGGAGGTGGACCGCTGCGTGGAGTGCGGGTACTGCGAGCCGGTCTGTCCCAGCCGCGACCTGACCACGACCCCGAGGCAGCGCATCGTGCTGCGCCGGGAGATCGCCGCCGCCCGGGCCGACGGCGACGCGCACCTGGCCGACGAGTTGGAGGACGCCTACGACTACGACGCGGTGGACACCTGCGCCGTCGACGGCATGTGCGCCACCGCCTGCCCGGTGCTCATCAACACCGGCGACCTGGTGAAGCGGCTGCGCACCGAGCGGAACGGCCGCCTCGCGCAGACCGGCTGGCGGGGCGCCGCCACCCGGTGGGACACCACGACCCACGGCATGGGCCGGGCGCTGGACCTGGCCGGCACCCTCCCGCCCGCGCTACCCGAGGCCGCCACCCGGGCCGCCCGCGTCGTCCTCGGCGCCGAGCGGGTCCCGCAGTGGCGGCGGGACCTCCCCCATGGCGGCGACGTCCGCCGCGCCCACCCGGTCGACGAGCCGGACGCGGTGTTCGTCCCGTCCTGCCTGGGCACCATGTTCGCCCCCGCCGAGGGCGGACCGGGCGCGGCCGCGGCGCTGCTGACCCTGGCCGAGCGCGCCGGGGTCCGCCTGCTCGTCCCCGACGGGATCGCGAGCGTCTGCTGCGGCACACCGTGGTCCTCCAAGGGCCTCACCGCCGGGTACCAGGCCGTCCGCGACCGGGTGCCACCCGTCCTGTGGGAGGCCAGCCGGTACGGGGCGCTGCCCGTGATCAGCGACGCCGCCTCCTGCACCGAGGGCTTCGCCCGGCTGGTCGCGGACGGCGGCGACAGCGTGCGCGTCATGGACGCCGTCGCGTACGCCGCCACCGAGCTGCTGCCCCGGCTGACCGTCCGCCGGCGGCTCACCTCACTCGCCCTGCACCCGACCTGCTCGTCGACCCGGCTCGGGCTCGACGCGGCGTTGCTCGCCGTCGCCCAGGCGGTCGCCGACGAGGTGGTCGTCCCGGACGGCTGGCAGTGCTGCGGCTTCGCCGGCGACCGGGGGCTGCTGCATCCCGAGCTGACCGCCTCCGCCACCCGGGAGGAGGCCCGGTCGGTGGCGCGGCGGGAGTTCGAGGGGTACGCCTCGGTCAACCGCACGTGCGAGATCGGCATGGCCCGCGCGACCGGCCAGCCGTACCGGCACCTGCTCGAACTCCTGGAACGCGCCACCCGCTGAGCGGTGCCGCCGTAGCGTGTGTCCGCGTGGACGACGCGGGCGGCCGGTACGGGAGCGGGGGAGGACCACCGTGAGTGGACTTCCCTCCCCGGTGCTGCTGGCGATCTTCCTGGCCTGCGCCGGGGTGATCTGGGGTGCCGGTGTCATCCTGTCGGACAGCACCGACGTGCTCTTCCGGCGCCTGCGGCTCGGGGAGGCTCTCGGCGGCGTGATCCTGCTGGCCGTCGCCACCAACCTGCCCGAGATCGCGATCACGACGAGCGCGGCCCTGGCCCACCAGGTCGACGTCGCCGTCGGCAACATCCTCGGCGGCATCGCCATCCAGACCGCCGTGCTCGCCCTGCTCGACGCGGCCGGCGTACGACCGCGCCGGCCGCTGACCCACCTGGCCGCCTCGCTGACCCTGCTGCTGGAGGCCGCTCTGGTGGTGGCGCTGCTGCTGGTCGTGATCATGTCGACCCAGTTGCCCGAGTCGGTGATCCTCGCCCGGCTCACCCCCGGTGAGGTGCTCATCGCACTGTTCTGGGTGGTGGGGCTGCTGCTGGTCCGCCGCGCCCGGCGTGGCCTGCCCTGGCCGGGCGGCGGTGCGGTCCAGGGGCGGGAGGACGACGGCGCGCTGGCGGCGGCCGCCACCAAGCGGGATCGCCTGGAGCGGATGGGCCTCGCCCGGGCGGCGGTGGTGTTCATCGTGGGCGCGGCGGCCACCCTCGTCGCCGGCTTCTACATCGAGCGCTCCGGGCAGGAGCTGTTCGGCCGACTCGGCATGTCGGGGGTGGTCTTCGGGGCGACGGTCCTCGCGGCGGCGACCGCCCTGCCCGAGGTCGCCACCGGGCTGGCCTCGACCCGGCTCGGCGATTACCAGCTGGCCGTCAGCGACATCCTCGGCGGGAACGCCTTCCTGCCGGTGCTCTTCCTGCTCGCCAGCGTCCTGTCCGGGCAGGCGGTGCTGCCGGGTGCCCACCCGACCGACATCTACCTCACCGCCCTCGGTGGACTGCTCACCGTCGTCTACCTCGCCGGGCTGGTGTTCCGGCCCGGGCGGCAGTGGCTGCGGATGGGCCCGGACTCCATCATCGTGCTGCTGCTCTACGCGGTCGGTATTGCCGGGCTGACGCTCGTGCCGGGCTGACGGATCAGAGCGTCCGGGCCAGCTCGTCGATGATCTCGGTGGCCGGCGCGGCCCGCGCGGCGCGCCAGCCGGTGCCCGCCCAGAGGTGCAACC
>JBARAE010000194.1:0-15534 GCA_049791715.1 Micromonospora sp. | reverse complement strand
CACCTGCGCCGGCCGGCCGGCCCGGGCGCCCCGCGAGCTGCGCGGCATGTGGATCACGACGGTGAACAACATCGACTGGCCGAGCCGGCGCGGGCTGCCGGCCGAGACGGTCCGGACGGAGTTCCGGGGCTGGCTGGACCTGGCCGTGCGGCGCAACCACAACGCGGTCTTCGTGCACGTGCGGCCGAGCGGGGACGCGCTCTGGCCGTCCAGGTACGCGCCGTGGTCGGAGTGGCTGACCGGACGCCGCGACGGCCGCGACCCGGGCTGGGACCCGATGGAATTCATGGTCGCCGAGGCGCACGCCCACAACCTGGAGTTCCACGCCTGGTTCAACCCGTACCGGGGCGGACAGCCGGCCGCCGTGGGCGGGCCCGGCCCCAGGCTGGACCAGCTCGCGCCGACACATCCGCTGCGGCGGCACCGCGACTGGGTGGTGACCTATCCCAGCGCCGACCAGCCCGGTAGCCGCCTCTACTTCAACCCGGGCGTCCCCGAGGCGCGCAAGTTCGTCGAGGACTCGATGCTGGAGGCGGTCCAGCGGTACGACGTCGACGGGGTGCACTTCGACGACTTCTTCTACCCGTACCCCGAGGCCGGGCAGGACTTCCCGGACGGCGCGACGTTCGCCCGGTACGGCCAGCGGTTCGCGGACAAGCACGCCTGGCGCCGGGACAACGTGAACACGCTGGTCCGCGAAATGAGCGAGCGGATCAAGGCGATCAAGCCATGGGTGAAGTTCGGCATCAGCCCATTCGGCATCTGGCGCAACAAGCGCACCGACCCGGCCGGCTCAGCGACCGCGGGCTTGCAGAGCTACGACGACATCTACGCCGACACCCGGCTCTGGGTCCGGAAGCAGTGGCTGGACTACGTCGTGCCGCAGCTCTACTGGCCCATCGGGTTCGGCAAGGCCGACTACGCCAAGCTGCTGCCGTGGTGGGCGGGCACGGTGAGGGGCACCCGGGTGCAGCTCTACATCGGCCAGGCCGACTACCGGGTCGGCGAGCGCGGCGCCTGGCGCGACCCGGCCGAGCTGGACCGCCAGCTCGCCCTCAACCGGCGGCACGGCGTGAGCGGGAGCGTGCACTTCAGCGCCAGGCAGGTGCGCGCCGACAAACTCGGGGCGGTCAGCCGGTACAGCGGGGCGCACTACGCCGGCGCGGCGCTGGTGCCCCCGATGGCGCAGCTACCGGCGGCGCCGCCGGTAGCACCAACGGTCACCGGCGCACGGCGTGAGGACGCCGGCGGGGTGGCGCTGACCTGGCGGGGGGACGGTGCCGCGAGCTTCGCCGTTTACCGCCTGGACGGCGACGCAGCCCGGCTCGTCGGCACCGCCCGGGGTACCGGCTGGGTCGACCGCACCGCCCCGGCCGACCGCCCGCTCTCCTACTGCGTGTCCGGGCTCGATCGCAGCGGGAACGAGGGCCGACTCAGCGTGCCGATGTCCGTCGCCGCGCAGTAAGAGATCCTTTCGCCCTGATTTCGCGGTGTCGTTTGTAGACGGGCCACGCGGGGCCGGTCGCGGCGCCAGGCGGCGAATGCCGGGGCACTTGGCGATGTACAGCCTCAGGTACGCCGATTACCAACGCAGCGAGCTCGACCCCGCGG
Source organism: Micromonospora sp. (assembly GCA_049791715.1). Taxonomy (GTDB): domain Bacteria; phylum Actinomycetota; class Actinomycetes; order Mycobacteriales; family Micromonosporaceae; genus Micromonospora. The sequence continues at coordinate 13,923 of JBARAE010000194.1, read as the reverse complement.
ACGATGACATCTTCATCGGCCGCTGACCGGGCGTCCAAATGTGTTACGAGGGGTGCGTGCAGCGAACAGCCGATCCTTCCCGGGGGAGTGCGCGCACCTGGCTCAGCCCGGATGGGCCCACGATATGGTTCGAGCGTGATGGCCGGCCTTGCCAACACCCCTTGATCTTCGTCGGCGCCGTTGCGTTATCGAATCGCCGGACGCGTTGAGTTTGCCTCGGATCCCCGGGATCAGATCGCTCGGGTGAGTTCGGTGAACGCGGCGGCGACCCGCGTTGCGGGTAGGGCATCGACGGCGAGTTCGTAGTGTCCGCGTCGTAGGTTCTGCATGAAGCCGTGTCCGGCGATGACCACTTGTGTTGTCTTGTCGGTTCGTAGCCCGCGCATCGATCGCAGCCGGTGTTTGAGCCGGCCGTGATCGGCCTCGATCGGATTGTTGGCGTACTGCTCGACGTGGTGCCACGCCTGCGGGATCAGTTCGTCGAGCACGCCGGGGTAGACGGGCGCTGCATCGGTGATGACCTCGCTGGGTGTCACCTTCATCGCAGGCCGGCCTCGCGGCGGTCGCGATCGACGGCCCCTACCACGGCGATCGCGTGTCTCCTCCGCTGTCGGCTGGCAGGCTGTTCGCGTTGACCATCGGTCAGGCCTCCCGGCCGCTGGCGGTTTCTGTGGTGACGATCGGCGGGTAGTGGGCTAGCAGGTTTCCCGACCGCTTGTAGTAGTCGGCGACAAGGTCCAGCACCGCCGGCCCGGTGGGCCGGCGCCCGGGCCGCACGTCACAGGTGCCGACCTTGCTCTCCTGGATCAGCACGTTGGGGTCGAGGGTGATCCCGAACAGGTCGTTGGCGGAGTCTCCCCGGCTCAGACCCTCGTATCCCCAGTGGTAGGGCAGCCAGACCTGGTGGATGATCCGGTCGTCGACCCGCAGCGGGGTGAGCCGATCGGTCACCAGGACCCGTGCCTCGATGACCGCCCGCGAGGTCACCAGGTGGGCCCAGTCCAGATGTGTCAACCCGCGCTCGGCCGCCAACTCCGGGGAGACCTCGACGAACATTTCCGGCTGAAGCTCAGTCAGGTATTTGACCGTCCGGCTCATCCCACCGGCCGTGTGGTGCTCGGTGAGCCGACTGACCGTGAACACGTACGGGAAGAGGTGGCTGGACGGTTCCGGCGGGCTGGGGTTGAGCGGGTTCACCGGCTGGTCGTAGACCTTGCGGGTGGGGTTGGCCTGTTGCCCGTAGAGCGGGTTGCGCACCGGCGACTCGGCCGGCTCGTAGTGGGTGGGCATCGGGCCGTCGAGGACGCCGGCTGGCACGAAGAGCGAGCCCTTTCCGTCGCCCTGCATGATGAACGCGTCGTCGCCGGCGATTGCCTCCACCCCGGCGGCGCCCGCCGGTGGCCGGTAGGACGGCGGCTTGGTCTTCTCGAAGTCGGGCACGTCGTGGCCGACCCATTCGCCCGCGCTCTCGTCCCACCAGATGAACGCCTTGCGCTCGCTCCACGGGCGGCCGTCTGGGTCGGCGGAGGCGCGGTTGTAGAGGATGCGGCGGTTGGCCGGCCAGGCCCAGCCCCACTCGGGGGCCACCCAGCTCTGCTCCCGGCCGGGTTTGCGGCGGGCGGCCTGGTTCACCCCGTCGGCGTAGACCCCGCAGTAGATCCAGCAGCCGCCGGCTGTGGACCCGTCGTCCTTCATCTCGGTGAACATCGACAGTGGGCGGCCGGAGACCACCTCGTACCCGTTGATCTCGCGCAGGACCGCCTCGGCGCTCGGCTCCGCGTGCACGCCGTGCGTCGGGTAGTCCCAGTTGAGGTCCAGCAGAGCCCGGTCCCGCGGGCGGGTGGAGTTAGCCAGCTTCTCCCGCACGATCCGCCCCAAGTGGTAGAAGAACCACAGCTCGGAGCGGCAGCCGGCGGGCGGGTCGAGCGCCTTCTCCCGCCATTGCAGCAGCCGCTGGGTCTGCGTGAAGGTGCCTTCCTTTTCCACATGCGAGGCGGCCGGCACGAAGAACACCTCGGTACGACACTCCTCCGCCACGATCTCGCCGGTTTCCACCTCGGGCCCGTTCTTCCAGAACGTGGCGCTCTCGATCAGGTAGAGGTCCCGGACCACGAGCCAGTCGAGGTTGGCCATGCCCAGGCGCTGGGCCTTGCCGTGCGCCGAGCCGACCGCCGGGTTCTGGCCGAGCAGGAAGTACCCCTTGATCTTGCCGTCGATCATGTTCAGCACCTGCTGGTACGTCCCGTGGTCGCCGGTCATCCGGGGCAGGTAGTCGTAGCAGAAATCATTATCCGGGGTGGCGGCGTCACCCCAGTACGCCTTGAGCAGGTTCACCCCGTACGCCTTCGCGTTGCCCCAGAAACCCTTCTGCCTCGGGTGCCGAATGCCGTTGATCCAATCGTCGAAGGTCGGATGCAGGGCGTGGTGCGGCATCGGCAGATAGCCCGGCAGCAGGTTGAACAGCGTCGGGATGTCGGTGGAACCCTGGATGCTGGCGTGCCCGCGCAGGGCCAGGACGCCGCCGCCGGGACGGCCCACGTTGCCCAGCAGCAACTGGATGATCGCGCCGGTGCGGATGTACTGCACGCCGACACTGTGCTGGGTCCAGCCCACGGAGTAGACGAGCATGCTGGTGCGCTCCCGGCCGGAGTTCTCCGTCCAGGCCCGGGCGACCTCCTCGAACTTTTCCCGCGGGGTGCCACAGACCCGCTCGACCATCTCCGGCGTGTAGCGGGCGAAGTGCCGCTTGAGGATCTGGTAGACACAGCGCGGATGGCGCAGGGTCTCGTCCCGTTCGGCATCCCCGCCGATCGGCGTCCCGTGCGACTCGTGCTGCAGCCCCGCGGCGGTCTCCCGTTGCGTTTCGGTGTCGTGCGCGACGGCGTTGCGCTCCTGGCCCTCGTACTGCCAGCTGGTCTGGTCGTAACTGGCGTTCGTCCGGTCGAAGCCGGAGAACAGCCCGTCCAGGTCCTCGGTGTCGCGGTAGTCCTCGCTGACGATGGTCGCCGCGTTGGTGTAGGCGACGACGTACTCCCGGAAATCCAGTTCGTTCTCTAGGATGTATCGGACGATCCCGCCCAGGAACGCGATGTCCGTGCCGGCCCTGATCGGCACGTACGAGTCGGCGAGCGCGCTGGTCCGGGTGAACCGCGGATCGATGTGGTAGACCTTGGCGCCGCGCGCCTTGGCCTCCATCACCCATTGGAACCCGACCGGATGGGCCTCCGCCATGTTGGAGCCCTGGATGATGATGCAGTCGGAGTTGATCAGGTCCTGCTGGAAGTCCGTCGCGCCACCGCGACCGAAGCTGGTCCCCAGACCGGGGACGGTGGCGGAGTGTCAAATGCGGGCCTGGTTTTCGATCTGTAGTGCCCCCATAGCGGTGAACAACTTCTTGATGAGGTAGTTCTCCTCGTTGTCCAGCGTCGCGCCGCCCAGGCTGGCGATGCCCATGGTGCGGTGCAACGGCCGGCCGGCGTCGTCCACGTCCTCCCAGGTCTCGTCCCGCGCGGCGAGCACCCGGTCGGCGATCATGTCCATCGCCGTGTCGAGGTCGAGGTCCTCCCACTCGGTGGCGTACGCCCGGCGGTAGCGCACCTTCTGCTGGCGCAGTTCGCCGGTGACAAGGCTCTTGCTCGCCGCACCCTTCGGGCAGAGCCGGCCCCGTGAGATGGGGCTGTCCGGATCGCCCTCGATCTGGGTGACCCGGCCGTCCTTGACGTACACCCGCTGGCCGCAGCCCACGGCACAGTACGGACAGACCGACCTGGCCACCGAGTCGGCCGTCTCCGTGCGCGCGGTCAGCGTCTCGGAACGGGCTGACTTCGCGGCGGCACCACGGCCGAGCGGATCAGTGCCGGTGATCTGGCGATAGACCGGCCATCCCTCGATCCAGGTGCGGACGCCCATGGCAACACCTTCCCGACAGTAGGGCGAAACGCGAACGCTTCGACGATAGGCCAGTCGGGCGAGAGCCGAAGCGATTGCGACGCCTGTCCCCCTATCGTCAGAGCGTGACCCGGATTATCGTCACCGACGCCGGCGGGTTCATCGGTGCCCGCATGACCGCAGCACTGGTCGCGGGCGACGGGGTGGTGGCGCTCGCCATGGCCCACCCGGTCGACCACCGCGGGCCGGAGCCGGAATCGGTCGCCGGGGTCGCGGTGCTGACCGCCGCCCTGCGCGACCCGGCTGCGGTCGACGGCGCGCTGCGCGGCGTGGACGCCCGTCCCGGCCGAGGGCGTCGAGGAGGTGGTGAAGGCGACGGACGCTGGCGACTGGGGTGCACGTGCCCTGTGCAGCGTTGTCGCCTGGGGTCAGCCGCGCACACGCGCCCAATGATCATGTTCGACATCTCGGTGACGGCGCCGAAGACCTCGGTGAGGGCCATCTGCGATGTCATCAGGGTGCTGCGGCGGCCGGTCGCGCCCGTGCTCGCCGCGTCGGTCGGCGGGGTGCCCGTGGGCTCGCATCTGGTGTATGAGCCGAAGGGGGACGGATGGATTCACTGAACGGGTGGAGTCGTCAAGTGCCCGCCCACCGGTGTTTCCCGAGCTACCGGCACATTAGTCCCCGGGCGTCCTCGCGGGCTGGCGGATTTGGGTGGACACGGGGACGCGGCTCGGGGTGAGGTGTTCGGATGGGTGACGCTGCTGTGCGAATCTCGGCCGCCCACGCGGATACCGCCGATCTCACCGCAGCCGGCGACGACTGGGCTGTCGTGTCGGGCGTGCCGTGCCAGCACATCGCGCTGCCCCACCCGTGGGCCACCACCGGGCGCGTCCTCGCGTTGCCCGGTCCGCCCACCGCCGATCAGGTGACCCAGGTGGCCGCCTGGCTGCGCGCCAGATCACCGCAGTGGACGCTCATGGTCCGTGCCGAGCACGAGCACCACGCCGCCGGCTTCCAGCGTGGGAACTGATGCCCGTACTCGCCCTGCAAGGGCAGCCTCCATCACGCCCTCGATCGGTGGCCGACGTCGGACCGGCCCGCGATCGCGACGAGTTCTGCGTCCCCTATGGAGCCGAACTGGCACCCCTGGTTACCGACGCTCACCCTGCCTCGGGACGGATGCATCACCTGGTCGCGCGGGTCGGCGGCGAGCCAGTCGGCTGCGCGCGGGTGCGGCTCATGGCCGACACCGCGTACCTGGGAGCCATCACCGTGCTTCCAACCTGGCAGGGCAAGGGAGTCGGTACGGCGCTGACCATCGCCGCGGGTGAACTTGCCGCCAGGTACTCAGACCTGGTCTGGCTGCACTGCACCCCAGGTTCACGGGCCCTCTACGAACGGCTCGGGTACCGCCACGTCGACGACCATGCCCTACTCGTACCCGTACCAGGGACGTAGTTGACGGATCGGAGGGCAAGTTGACGGACTTCCGTGATATCCCGCGGTCGACATTGCTGCTTGTGATGGGGGAGCAGGTTGGGAGCAGCGGGCTGCACCGAACTGCGCTGAACTGCGCCCAGCGGCGCTCAACTGCACGCAACGGCACCGGCTCCCACCTGCGGATCCATGTTTCGCTGCTTAGAGGCGGTGCAGCGTCCGGCGTCACACGGAGTGCTCAGCCGGATTGAGCAGCAGTCGACAGCACTCTATGCCGCCTGGTAGGGGAGTATCCGCAGGTCAGAGCGGTAAGGACCTTGCCGGCAATCATGGCTTGCAGGTGGGTGCAGATTGGGTGCAGGTTGGCGAAGTGGTCACCGCATCCGAAGTGCTCACCGAGTCCGTCTAGGGAAAGGGCGTTCTGACCTGCGGCGATGTGGGTGAGCGAGCCAGCGTGACCTCCTAGAGAACACCGAAGGGGTCAGCCTTAGCTGCTCCTGTCTGGCCGGGACTGGCTGTCGTCGTGGAGCCGATCGACGCTACTCAAGACGGCTTTGTTGCATCGACGTCAGGCTCTGGGCTTGGCCACACTGCTGTCGCTACGGATCCCGGGACATGGGACTCGAATCCCACGGTCAACCTTCTGGCCTGGGCGTCCTGTTCGGTAAACTCTTCGGCGAACCCGGAGCGGTCCACCAAGCCGCACCCCGCACCAGCGCCCTGTTCGGCGTCGGCCCCAACATAGGCGGAGGCGGCCAGAATGCGGACTCGCGGTGCCATCGCCGGGACCTGGGCCAGAGCGATGTCCCGTGGACGGTCCTGGCCGCCCCGGAAGGCAATGAGTTCTGCCCCCCTTACCTCAGGCCGATTCGAACCCTCGCCAGCCGTTCACCACGGCCACCAGCCGGGAGTTTGCGATGCGCGCCCTAAGGTGCACCGGTTCGGGAAGATCTTGAGCGACGTCAACAACCTCGGACCATATCCGGAGGCGGTACGAGCGGTGCGGAGAGTTGGGTTCCGGGCGAGGCCCGTCGAGGTGGAGGAGTGGCGAGGCGACGTTGGGGTCGGATTCAGCGCCTTCCGACACTTCGGCGTTCGAGCGCCGTCCGGCGAGCAGCAGACCGAAGCGCGAGAGCGTCTGGAGGCAGCTCTGCGGCGCGTGGGAGTGGTCGAGCCCGTGGGCCTGGGGAGCGGAATCGTTTCTATGGGTGGTACGCCGGGTCATCGCCCACTGCAAGTCACCATGGCCGGCGTCCCGATCGGCTTCAACGTCCTCGCGTCGTCGGAGCAGGAGATTGCCGCTCAACTGAACTCACTGGCTGACTACTTCATCTTCCTCAGACCGCGCGAGCAGTTGGACGTCATACGTCCTGAGACTTGGCCTATCCCGGTGATGTTTCCTCGATGGTAGTCGTGGGTGGAGCGCGAGGTGCTCGCTCAACACGCGGCGCTGGGAGCCTGCTCTCGACCAATGCCGGCGGCGCTTGACCAGCTCACCTGGCGTGAGCAGGGTCCGAGCTGGGCTAGCTTGCGGCTCTACCGGTGGTGGACTGCGGCGAGTGCCGCCTGGGGCTATAGGCAGCAGCGCTGACAGCAACTGGCCCGGATGAGGACATCCGTCGGGCGTCGGCCGCGAACAGTCGCCCGAGGTCGCGGACGCGGGCGGCCGACGGCGGACGAACTGCACAGAGCTTGTAAAGAAGATGTCGCGGGTTGATCCGACGAGGTGTTGTTGCCGGCGGTGGCGTCCGGCCATCCGAACGCCACCGTCCATTTTGAGCGCGCGGGTCACCGTTCAGCCGCTCGCCAGCGGTGCTGGCAGCGACAAGCAGCTCAGCCTTTGGTCTGGCGAGGGTCCCGACTACGGGGGTAGGTGTTCCTCTCGCCGATGGTGCCGTCCTTCTTCTTGATCAGGTGTTCGACGTCGCGCTGAATGGCCATCTGTCGGCCCGCGGCTTCCGCCTCTTGCTTGGTGTCGTGCACCGTGCTCGGGCGCTGGTTACCCTCAGGGCGATTCTTCCAATGCCCATCCTCGTAGTAGGTCTCGATGTCGCCCTTCGCCATTCCTGGCCTCCCTGGTTCGCATGGTCAGTCACGAATATCTGCCCCGGCGTCAGCCTCTCCCAAACGTCCGTCACGTCGTTTTGGCGAGCAGCAGCCGTTGAGGTGAGCCGAGAGACAAGATGCGGCGCCGGGCAGCCAAGCGAGCAGCCGAACCGGCGAGCATGAGCGGACGATCGCGAACCGCGACACCGTGTCGGGCACGAGGACCAGGCGGTGGACCAGCGCCGGGCCACCGACTCGTAATGCGTAGGCCACCGTCGAGGTGATGGCGGCAGGGGACGCAGCGGCGACACCGTCCTCACCCCTCGTCACCGCATGCGGATTCCGGCATGCCCGCGATGGTTGACAACCCTGGTTGTCGAGCGAACCCTGAAGTCGGAGGCGACTGAGAAGGGAGCCGGTTATGCGGGAGCTGACGTCGGACGAGCGACAGGAACTACGGCGGGAACTGGGTGCTGTTGCCGCTGACTGGGCGCAGCGGCTGGACAACTCCGATGTGGATGTCCGGGGCAGCGCTGCCCAGGAGCCAAGCTCCGCGGAGAGGTTGCGAACTCACCTCGCGCGGATGACGGCAGGTGAGCAGATGCGTCGCCTTCTCGCTGACCTCGTGTCCGCCAATGCCGAGGAAGCGGTGCAGCACGGCGCCGGCTACCCCGAGCTTGGCGCAGCGGTAGGCGCCAGTCGGCAGGCCGCGCGCAAACGATGGCCTGCCTTGTCGAAGAGGCGCGCCTCCGAGTGGAAGCAACCGCCCGGGGGCATCGGTTGGGCCAGCAGCCATCCGGGAGGCCCGGGACCGTTTTCGGGGACCTGAGGGGCCCCGGCATGACATCCCCGGCGGGGGTCGTCCCTTTCGGGGCACCAGCAACGCGCGGCCCGTCAGCAACCCGCCTCGCCAGCATCCATAGTTAGCTGACCAGAGGTTTCCGAGAGGCCCGGGAGCTACGCGGTGGGCTCGACAGCTACGGCCGACCCCGCGTGTCCTGCCTGCCGGCCACAAAGTTCGAGCGATCCTCGCTGAAAGGGGTGCGGTGGGACGTGGCCGACGCCGCTGCCATCGTCAACGACATCAGCTCCGAGCTACTGCTCAACCCACGGGCGCGTACCGGCGAACTCCTACCCCTGGACGTCGCCGCCGAGCCGGCCCTCGCCGAACTCATCAACGCCGTTGACCTAGCCGAACTCACCGACACCTCATAGGCGCTGCAACGTCCTTAGCCGCCACATGCCGGCGCGGAGCTGAACGAGGCGGTCCCCCTAACCTCTCGACCACTCACCGAAGCGCGGCTCGCCGAGAGCGGGTGGAATACGGTACCTGAGTGGTGACGCTGAGACTCGAACCGATGACCGACGAGCAGTACCGACTGTACCGACAGCGGGCGGAAGCAAGTTATGCGCAGAACATTGCGGCCTCCGGTGCAATGCCATTGCCGGAGGCCCAGGAGAAAGCACGGCAGGACTACAACGAACTTTTGCCCGATGGCCTGGGCACAAAGGGTCATCGTCTCTGGACGGCCTATGACGGCGATGTTGAGATTGGCGTGCTATGGCTGCAAGTAGAACGGAAGTCGGACGGCCTGCACGCTTTTGGCTATGACTTCGAGGTGCGCCAGGAGCTACGCCGGAAGGGCTACGGCCGAGCGATCATGCGTGCGGCCGAGAAGGTCTGCCGAGAGTTGGGCGTTGTGTCCGTTGGCTTGAGCGTTTTTGGGTCGAATCTCGGGGCCCGCATGCTGTACGAGCAAATGGGGTTCGAGGTCACAGCCATCCAGATGCGCAAGCGATTGTGACCAGCATATGCAGATTAAACACGTTTCTCAGCGTGATGCCGTTGCTCTGCTCGACCTGCTTGGGGCACTCGGCTATCCGACCAGTGCGTGAGCCTCGCTGCACGGTTAGAGCGGATCGAGGGAGACCCCAGCTACTCGGCGTGGACAATCGAAACTGATGATGGGCGGCTAGTTGGGTTAGCGGGCGGTCACCTCATGCGTCCGTTAGAGGAAGATACCTGTGTCGCTCAACTCATCATCCTCGTTGTGTCACGAGCCGCCCAGCGGACTGGGGTGGGTCGGTCGCTAGTCGAGGCATTCGAACGGTGGGCCATTCAGGCGGGAGCAGGCAGGGCTGTTGTCACCTCCGGTGCTCAGCGCAGCGACGCACATGAGTTCTACCGCCACCTTGGCTTCAAGGAAACAGGCAAGCGCTTTGGGAAGCCGCTCGACAGTCTGAGCGACTGAACGGATGAGTGACCGCGAACGAAACTAGCAGTCGGCAAGCGTGCCCGATCCGTGCCCGATGCAGGGGTCAACCAGGGTGCGGGGAGGGCGCTAAAGGTGGCCGGCGCGCGGCCAGGCGCTGGCCGCCACCGCAGCATTCATCTGCCTGACCCTGGGATCAATGCGATTCCCAAGCTACAGTCAACGGTCCTCTGCCTCCCGCCTCCGACCTGCCGCCGCCCGGCATCGGTGGCAGGATCTCTGATGTGAAGCCGGCGGAGAACCCTTGGTGGCAGACGGCAAAGACGCCGAGGCAAGGGTTCATCATGGGAGGCATCTGGCTCTTTCTGGCCCTGATGAACGGAGTGGCTGCCATCGGAGAGCCGATCGGTTGGCCCCTGGTCTTCGGTGGACTGACAGCACTTCTTGGGGCTGGCTACGTGGTGACGGCACTGCTGCTGCGCCAACGACAGCGCTCAGGTCAGTAATCGCTCACGCTGGCGTCGAGTCAGCCCGGGGCACACAGGGGGCACAAGACACCGTCAAACGCCGTCAAGCGACCACCAACCATGGCAGCCTGAGAAGCCGTGGCAGCAGGTGTCGGGCACGGATCCCGCTGGTGGCGGGACAGCGGCTCTATGTTCCGCTTCAACGTCTGACTCCGGCCTCTTCCCGCGGGCCAGTAGGGCCTGCGACTACGCAATGGCCCTGGGCTGTGGTGCGGGGGGCCGCCCTTGATCAAGTCAAACTCGCCTTGGAAGACCCTTCACCTAACCGCCTAAGCGACCATTCTGCAGCACGACGAATCTGCTCATGAGGATCGTCAAGCGCAGCCTGAAGCAGGGGTATAACGGAGGGGTCACCAAGGCCACCGAGCGCGTACGCGAGATCACTGCGCATTTGGGGCTCCCTCTCCCAGTGCCTCAAGAGCGTCGGGAGGATGCGCCGAATGAGTCGGTCCGGAACGGGTTGCACCCCGCCATATGCAAGGGCCTTGGTAATTGCGTCAGCAGCAGAGGCGCGGACGCCGCGATCGTCATCCTCAAGAGCTTCCAGCAACTCCGGCAGAGCCGACCTCGCGGCACGGAAACCAATCAGGTCGCACAGCAAATGGCGAGTCAGAGGACGTTCAGCAGCTCTGAGCGTCTGAGCAAGGACACGAACGGGAGCCTGACGTCGAAGTCTGTCAACGACGGGACGCCGATCGAGGGTTTCCCGCTCGAGCAAGCGAACAACATCCGCCGACGTCAGGTCAAAGTCAACCACGGCTCGATCACCTGATTCCCCAGTGGAAACTCGCATGTACAGCACCCGGACTGGTCGCACTCGAAACAAACTCGGTGAGGGTGAACCGGCGATGGTCATCGGTGGGGTGGACGGTGACGGCGACAGTGCTTTCGTCTTCGAAGCGCAGCGTGAAGACGGGGTCGAGGTCGCAGAGGAACGCGAACCTGTCGCGGTCCTCGTTCGTGTCGCTGATCAGGCGACCATGGGCATCCCTACCGGCGCCCTTGGCGGTTATCGCGACGGCGACTTCGACGGTGCCGAGCAGGGTAGAGGAGTTGGCCCACCAGTCCAGCCAGCAGCGGCCCTCGAAGCAATCCATGACCGTCACCTCTCAGAAGATCAACCCCGGCCGAAGAGTCGGGCTTGTGCGGCGGGTCAGGCACGAGCCAGACAGCCCCGGGCCGGCGCAAAGCGCCCCGAAGTTCCGCTTCAACGTTTGGCGCTCGGGCTGGGTGACCAACTGGGTGACGACCGGGACGGGAGACGCTGGACGCCCACGGACGATGGTGGACTGTTCTGGCAGCTCACCCCGGCTGCTCGCCCAGCTCATCGACGGTTGATCATTCTTTCACACAAGAGAGGTCACTCGACGAACGTGCCATCCGGCTTCATGATCTCGTCGCGCACCAGCGGCACGAACGCCGACCAGCCCCCGTCATCCACGGCCACCGACATGCGGACACACCCATCTCCATCATCAAGGGCGTAGCTGACCACGCTGTACCGCTTGCCATCCTCGCCGACGACCTGGCGTACGTCCTTGTCATCCAGCATCGCGCGCCACTCGCCATAGCCGACGCGTCGCCATTCAGCGAGACGTGCGTCGGCAAGCCGCGCTGCTATCTCCTTGTTCAGTCCCACGCGCTCAGCCTCTCACCCGGGACGACGGCCGCCCTCGATCGCGTGCCCTATCCGTGCCCGACGCAGAGGCCAACACGAGCCAACGCCGCCATCGTGCCGGCCACAACCCGAACGTTCCGTGTTCTTCTACCGGGTGATGCGGCTACCCAACGTGTAGATCAATCCGATTCCCAAGCTGACCGTGCGACATGCCGCCGATGACCGCTCCGGGCCGTCGCTGGGCCGTCCGGGCCGTGACTGGGCCGTCAAAGGCCGACCAATGACGACCGACGACGACCAGTAGCACCCGAAGAAACAGCAGGCCAGCGGCGATGTGACAGCGGGGGGTGGCCTGGTGGGCGACGGACGAGTCGACCTGTACGCCGGATTCTGAACACCACACCGGCTCTGAGCTGCCTCGACCCCGTCCGAGGAGGCTGGCTGGTCTATGACTGCCCGAAGAGGCTTCTATGTCAGGACAGATGATGTCCCGGCACCCAGGGAGTCCTCTACCTGGGTCTCCGTTGCGGTCTCGTTTGCTGGTTTCTCAGGGGGCACGCTGCCGTTCATCAGGGGGCGGGATAGCAGCTCACGGCCCCGACCGAGCCGTCGCAGACGAGCGATCGCAGACCTCGAAAGCGTCGGTGGCTGCTCCGGGACGCGAGGACGATGATCCCGGTCCGGATCCCCCGACGGGGGCCATAAACGATGGGTCGGAGGCGCCCGAGCCGACGAGATGCCGTTGCGGCGGGTCACCACAGCTCATCGAGGGCCGCGATCTGCTTGCGGAGGGTCCGGGCGCAGTGCAACTTTCCGGCTGTCGATTTGGGCTTGCTCCTTCCCACGCGACTCAGTCCGATTGGCCTGCGGTCCCGTCAGAATCTGCACCGGAAGCAGGCGAATCAGAAAGTACCGGCCGTACATTTCCGAAGGAATCAAATTCGAGGCCACGGCGGGAAAGGAAGGCGCGAATTTCTTGCTGATCTACCCAGTAGGGCCGACCTTCAAGGGTTGAAAGAAGCCTCCTTTTCCAATAATCATTCAGGGGTGACCTCGCGCCGAGTAGTCTGGAAACGAGCTCGGGCTTTCCCATAAGCTGGTCCGAACTCAATTCTTCTACAAGAGCCCGCGCCAAGCAGAAAACGCGATAGTCGGACACGGGGCGCAATTCGGTCCAGCTGAAATCCCAGTCCACTTCTAGCATGTCCTCGATGTTCCGTACGCGCCCTGTTCGGATGACACGTCTTACAAGAACTCGACCCGGCGCTTCACGGTCTTGCCAGAGCTCGCCCTGCTGATGATAAGGCAGCCCGTCCTCAAAGGTCACTAGAGCTCGAAGCGCAATGATCAATTCCTCGTCACTGATGAACTCCTGCTCCAGCACCGCCGTGAAGTGGATTTCATCGACTTGCCTTATGTCGATTGCCGACTCTTCGTCTGGACCGCCGGCCCCTGGAAGGCGCATCGGCAACTCGTCGGACACCGACCATCTACGAACTCCATAGCCCCGTGGTACATATGGCTCGCGATTCAGAACAGCGAGCACATCCCTGCTAACCAGCTGACGCTTCACGCCATTCGGGTATCTTACGAAAGAGTGGTCGTCATCGATTCCGGATGCGTCCGCATAGAGGCATAGTTTAATTCCGAAGTCCGGCGGCCGGTCGTCACCTCTAGGGTGATGACCGAACGTGTCAAGAAGCCGCTTGTATACGTTGGCTCCAGAAATCACGTATGGTATGCAGTACTCGTTGCCCTGAAGGTCGTCTCCTCCGACAGACCTCCGCCGCATGGCTTTCACAATTCTGTTCACCACATCCGAAATCCCTGTGGATGTGGATGCCGCCAACTTGTCTGCCAGTATTGGCGAATACTTGGCGATATCACTTGCCGTGATCCTGTGCCACACCGGCAATATCAACGAATCACCGGCTTCTCTCGCGATGAGGCCGGCCAATTCTCTCTGGGGCCATTTCTTCGCGAAGAAATGAGGACTCAAGATCACTATGCCATAGTCGCTGTCCCTCAGTCCCGAGTCGATGCTAACAAGAAGCGAGTCTCCTACCTTAAGAACGTACTCGTCGTACCAAACCGTGAAGCCCCGATCTCTCAACTCTTGGGCCAAAGGACGAGCGACCTCGTCCTTATCCTCGCTAGCGTGTGAAATGAAGACGGTTGGGCGCAAGGTCAC
>JBARAE010000193.1:0-3459 GCA_049791715.1 Micromonospora sp. | reverse complement strand
GGTGAACCGGCCGCCGGTCTGCGCCGCCGCGGCGTCCACGCCGCCGTGCAGCTTGCCGTCGTGGCTGACGTGGGAGAGCGCGTCGACGTGGGTGCCCACATGCCCGCCGGTCACGATCATCTCGTTGGCCGCCGACCCGCCGTCGGGGCGGACCATGTCACCGTGCCGGCGGATCAGACTCATCCGGAAACCTGGGTGGTTCGGCGAGCACGGCATGCCTGTGAAGTGGGGGTGCCCGAGCTCGACGAGCCGTACGCCCGCGGTCACCGCGGCGAGTAGGGCGTCGTCCGTGCGCGCCGGGCGAGCCTGCGGCTCGGTGGTCAACTCGTTCCTCCTGTGGGTGGTTCGGACGGGTCGGTCAGGTCGAGGACGAGTCGGGCTCGGCGCACCACCGCGGGGTCGACGAACCGGCCGTTGGCGTCGAGCACGGCGACCTCGCCGGCCTCTTCCGCGCGTGCCGCCGCGGAAAGGACGGCCTGCGCGGCCGTCACCTCGGCGGGGGTCGGTGTGAAGACCTCGTGCACGATCGGGATCTGCCGGGGGTGCACCACCGACCGGCCGACGAAGCCGGTGGCCCGGGCCCGCTGGGTGCTGGTGCGCAGGCCGTCGAGGTCGGCGACGTCGGTGTAGACGCTCTGCACGGGTGAGGGGAGCCCGGCGGCCCGGGCCGCTACCACGACCCAGCCACGCGCCCAGGCCAGCCCGTCGTCGCCGGTCACCCGCAGGTCGGCCGACAGGTCGGCTTCGCCCAGCCCGAGACCGGCGACCAGCGGGTGGGCGGTCGCCAGTTCGGCCGCCCGGGCCAGCCCGGCGGCGCTCTCCAGCAGCAGTTGCAGCGGCAGCCCGGCGCGGGTGGCGACCTCGCGGATCAGGCCCGGGTCTTCGCATCGCGGCACCCGCAGCCCGGCCAAACCCAGCCCGGCGAGCGCGTCGACGTCGTCCTCGCCCCACGGGCCGGCCGGGTCGTTCACGCGAACCCACAGTGGACGGTCGCGGGGACCGGTGGCGGCCAGCCGCAGCGCGGTTTCCCGGGCGGCCGCCTTCTGGTCCGGCGGCACCGCGTCCTCGAGGTCGACGACGACCGCGTCGGCGCCGGCGGCGAGTGCCTTCGCCACTCGGTCGGCGCGGTGGCCGGGCACGTAAAGCCAGGATCGTGGTGTCACTTGGGCAGGCCGCCTGACCAGCCCAGGGCCCGCGAGATCCGGTCGGCCGCCTCCCGTACCAGCGGGCCGAAGCGTTCCCGGGCGGCCGCGTCGACCCGGTGTGCCGGGCCGCAGACCGAGACGGCGCCGACGACCGCGCCGTCGATGCCGAAGACCGGGGACGCGACCGAGCCGGCGCCCTCCTGCCGTTCGCCGTCGGAGCCGGCGACCCCGGTCTCGCGTATTTCGGCGAGCCGTGCGCGGAGCAGGTCGTGGTCGGTCACCGTGCGGCTGGTCAGCGACGGCAGCTCGGCGGCGAGCACCGTCTCCCGCTCGGCGTCCGGCAGGAAGGCCAGGATGCAGGTGCTGGAGCTGCCGGCGTGCAGGGGAAAGCGGCGGCCCACCTCGACCGTCATTTTGATCTCCCGGGTGGACTCGACCTGGTCGAGGTAGACCCGGCCGCTGTGCACCCGCGCCGACACGGTCGTCGTCTCGCCGGTGGTCAGTTGCAGCTCGCGCAGCACCGGCATCGCGACCGTGCGCAGCTGCGACTCGCGCAGCGCGCGGGCGCCGAGTGCCGCGGCCGCCGGACCGAGCTGGTAGCCCCGGCTCGCCGGATCGCTGACCAGCAGCCGGCGCTCGACCAGCGTCTGCAGGATCCGGTGCACCACAGCCTTGGACAGGTCGAGGCTGCGGGCGATCGCGGTGACCCCGAGGAAGTCCGGGCCGTCGGTGAACAGAAGGAGGACATCGGCCACGCGGCTCGCCGCCTCGGTGCCCTGACTCTCTCCCACGTGCACATCCCCCAAGTACGGCGTTTCCGCTAGCGGAACACGATTCCAGCACCGACGCGTCCGAGGGTCAAGCCCCAAGGTGGCTCTGTGCAGGGTTTACCAAGATTCTGCGCCGGACCCTTGACCGCGGGAACGGGCAGTGTCAGCATCAGGCCTCACGCGATGTTCCGTGCGGCGGAACACGGTCACCCCCCAGGAGCTGACATGAGGAAGACCTGGACCCTGAGCCTCGCCTTAGCCCTGCCGCTGGCCCTCGCCGCCTGTGGCGGATCCGCGCCCGCCGGCACGAGCAACGGCGGCGGCGCGAAGTCCGGCGGCACCATAAAGATTGGTTCCCTGCACCCGCTGAGCGGCGCGGCCGCGGCCGACGGGCAGCAGATGGACAACGGAGCCAAGCTGGCCGTCGAGGCCATCAACAACGCCGGCGGCATCAAGTCGCAGGGCGGCAAGAAGCTGGAGCTGGTCAGCGGCGACACCCAGGGCAAGCCCGAGGTCGGCCAGAGTGAGGCGCAGCGCCTCATCCAGGACGGCGTGGTCGGCCTGGTCGGCACCTACCAGAGCGCGGTCACCGCCAACGTGTCCACCGTGGCCGAACGCAACAAGGTGCCGCTGGTGATCGACGTGTCCAGCGCCGACTCGATTCTCTCCCAGGGCTACAAGTACACGTTCCGGGTGCAGCCCAGCTCCACCGTGCTCGGCACCGCCGGAGCGCAGTTCCTCGACCAGGTGGCCAAGGCCGCCAACCAGCCGGTCAAGACCGTGGCGGTGCTGCACGAGCAGGGCCCGTTCGGCACCGCAATTCGGGACGCCTTCAAGGCCGAGGCCGAGAAGGCCGGCATCAAGGTCGGCCCGGCGATCGCCTACGACGCCGCCAACGTCTCGGACCTGACCACCCAGGTCACCCAGGTCAAGGCCAGCGGCGCCGACGTGCTGATGGTCGCCGGCTACTACCGCGACGGCGTGCTGGCGGCCAAGGCCGTCGCCACCGTCAAGCCGCCGGCGCTGAAGGCGGTCTACGGCGTCGCCAACGGCGCGTTCGACCTCCCGCAGTTCCCCAAGGAGGCGGGCGCCGCAGCCGAGGGCTTCTTCGACGCCAACTACCACCCCGACATGACAAACCCCGACATGCAGGCACTGGCCAAGCTCTACCAGGAGCGTTACAACGACCAGATCCGCACCGGCGCGGTGCTCGCCTACGACTCGGTCAAGGTGATCGCCGACGCGCTGGAGCGGGCCGGCAGCGCCGAACCGGCCAAGGTACGCGACGCCATCGCCAGCGGCTCGGTGCCGACCCTGATCGCCGGCAACGGCCCGATCAAGTTCGGCCCCACCGGTGAGAACGAGAACGCCACGCCCATCCTCATGCAGGTCCAGGGCGGCGTGGTCAAGCAGGTATTCCCGGCCGACAAGGCGGAGGCGAAGCCCGTCTACCCCGCCTTCAAGAGCCAGTGACCTCCTCACCCGAACCGGCCAAGGTGCGTGACGCCATCGCCGGCTGCTCGGTGCCGACCCTGATCGCCGGC
>JBARAE010000192.1:0-4596 GCA_049791715.1 Micromonospora sp. | reverse complement strand
CTCGTCGTACACGATCGGGAACGGCTCGCCCCAGTAGCGCTGCCGGCTGAACAGCCAGTCCCGCAGCCGCCAGGTCACCGCGCCGGCGCCGTGCCCGTTCGCCTCCAGCCACTCGATGATCCGGGCCTTCGCGTCGGCCACCCCCAGGCCGTTCAGGTCCAGGCCGCGGTCGGGCGCGGCGCTGTTGATGGCCGGGCCGTCCCCGGTGTACGCCTTGCCGTCGAAGCCCTCCGACGGCTGCACGGTCCGGATGATCGGCAGGTCGAAGACCTCGGCGAAGTCCCAGTCCCGCTCGTCCTGGGCGGGGACCGCCATGATCGCGCCGGTGCCGTAACCGGCCAGCACGTAGTCGGCGATGAAGATCGGGATCGGCTGGCCGGTCACCGGGTTGGTGGCGTACGCGCCGACGAAGACGCCCGTCTTCTCCCGGGTCTCCGCCTGCCGCTCCACGTCCGTCTTGGCCGCGGCGGCCTTCCGGTACGCCTCGACGGCCTCCCGGGGGCCGGCGTGCCCGCCGGTCCAGGCGTCCTTCGTCCCCTCCGGCCAGGCGGCCGGCACCAGCGCGTCGACCAGCTCGTGCTCGGGCGCCAGCACCATGTAGGTGGCACCGAAGACGGTGTCCGGCCGGGTGGTGAACACCCGGATCGGCTCCAGTGTGGTCGGGAACTCGATGTGGGCGCCGCTGGACCGGCCGATCCAGTTGCGCTGCATCAGCTTGATCGGCTCCGGCCAGTCCAGGGTGTCCAGGTCGTCCAGCAGCCGGTCGCCGTACGCGGTGATCCGCATCATCCACTGCTTCAGGTTGCGCTTGAAGACGGGGAAGTTGCCCCGCTCGGAGCGGCCGTCGGCGGTGACCTCCTCGTTGGCCAGCACGGTGCCCAGCCCCGGGCACCAGTTCACCGGCGCCTGGGAGACGTACGCCAGCCGGTGGTCGTCGACGATCTTCCGGCGCTCGGCCCCGGTCAGCTCGGTCCAGGGGCGGCCGTCCGGCGTGGACCGGTCGCCCGCCTCGAACTCGGCGATCAGCTCGGCGATCGGCCGGGCCTTCTTCGCGTCCGCGTCGTACCAGGAGTTGAAGATCTGCAGGAAGATCCACTGGGTCCAGCGGTAGAAGTCGGTGTCGATGGTGGCGACCGACCGCCGCTCGTCGTGCGCCAGACCCAGGCGGCGCAGCTGCTCCTTGTACCGCTCGATGTTGGCCTCGGTGGTGGTCCGCGGGTGGGTGCCCGTCTGCACCGCGTACTGCTCGGCGGGCAGGCCGAACGCGTCGAAGCCCATGGCGTGCAGCACGTTGCGCCCGGCCATCCGCTGGTAGCGGGCGAAGCAGTCGGTGCCGATGTAGCCCAGCGGGTGGCCGACGTGCAGGCCTGCGCCGGAGGGGTACGGGAACATGTCGAGCACGTACATCTTCTCCGCGCCGGCCCGCGGGTGGGTCGGGTCGGCCAGCGGACCGGTCGGGTTCGGGGCGTGGAAAGTCCCCTCCCGCTCCCAGGTGTCCTGCCAGCGGTGCTCGATCTGGTCGGCCAGGGCCGCGGTGTATCGGAACGGGGGGATGTCGTTCGCCGGTGCGGCTGCCTCACTCATGGCGTCTCCTCGGCGCGTCATGTCGGATATGGGGAGTCTGCTGCGGGCACAAAAAAGCCCCTCGCGCAGGAGGGGCCGCCGTGCTGTCGCGCGTCAGCGCATCAGCACGGCCCGGTAAGAAGCAGGAAGACTCCGGCCATGTCGGGCAGTGTACCCCGGCCGGCCACGCCTTATCTCGCCGACTACCAGGAGTCGGGACGCCGGGGCCGGTCACGGCTCCGTCGTCGGGTACAGCCGGGGCCGGGCGAACCGGTCGGTGTCGGTGACGAACCCCCAGCACTGCTTGGCGTTGAAGATCACCGCTTTTTTGCAGTACGCCGGGCTGGACGTGGCGGTGGCGTCGGCGAGCAGCACCGCCGCGTAGTCGCGGAAGTACGCGTCCTCCATCGTCGTGCTCACGCACTGGTCGACGTTCACCCCGGCCAGGAAGAGGGTGCGGATGCCCTGGGTGCGCAAGGACCTGGTCGAGCTGGGTGCCGTGGAAGCCGTTCATCCGGAACTTATCCACGTGGATGTCGTCCGGGCCGGCCAGCTCCGCTGCCGGGCCGGATTACCCCGGCCCGGAACCGCCACACGTCCCCCGGTCCGGCGAAATTCGGGCGTAACCGACCGAGTGGCTGCGGGGGTCGGCGAAGGCGACAAACATGGTTAGCCTGAGAGGCCAGTGAGATTTTTGCGGCAGACGAGGCTCGGCGTCGCGAACCCAACGGCGGGTCCAGGTGCTCTATACAGAGCTGCCGTCCAGGCGACGAGGAGGAGGCCCGTGACACAACAGACCTGGGACGAGGTGGGCGGTCTGCTGCCGCACGACGAGTTCCGCGCCGCCAGCGAGGCCATCGTGGCCAACATCGAGCAGGTCATCGAGGGCAAGACGGCCACCGTCCGGCTCGCCCTGGCCGTCCTGCTCGCCGAGGGCCACCTGCTCATCGAGGACGTGCCCGGCGTCGGCAAGACCAAACTGGCCAAGGCGCTGGCCCGCTCGATCGACTGCTCGGTCCGCCGCATCCAGTTCACCCCCGACCTGCTGCCCAGCGACGTCACCGGGGTCAGCGTCTACAACCAGGAGACGCACGACTTCGAGTTCCGTCCGGGCGCGGTCTTCGCCAACCTGGTGGTCGGCGACGAGATCAACCGGGCCTCGCCGAAGACCCAGTCCGCGCTGCTCGAGTGCATGGAGGAGCGGCAGGTCACCGTCGACGGGGTCACCTACCAGCTGCAGACCCCGTTCATGGTGATCGCGACGCAGAACCCGATCGAGATGGAGGGGACGTACCCGCTCCCCGAGGCGCAGCGCGACCGGTTCACCGCCCGGATCGCGATGGGGTACCCGGACGCCGGCGCCGAGCTGGCGATGCTGGACGGTCACGGCGCCACCGACCCGCTGAACGAGCTGCGTCCCGTCTCCGACGCGGCCACCGTCCGGCAGCTCATCGCCACCGTCCGGCAGGTGCACGTCGCCGACGCCGTCAAGCAGTACGCGATCGACCTGGTCACCGCCAGCCGCGAGGCACCGGACCTGCGTCTCGGCGCCTCCCCGCGGGCCACCCTCCAGCTGCTGCGCACCGCCCGCGCGGTGGCCGCCCTGGAGGGGCGCGACTACGTGCTCCCCGACGACCTGCAGGCGCTCGCGGTGCCGGTGCTGGCGCACCGGATCATCCCGACCGCCGACGCGCAGCTCGCCCGGCGCACCACCGACGCGATCGTGTCGGAGCTGGTGCACCGGCTGCCGGTGCCGCACGACCGCAAGCGCTCCCCGTACGACACCCGGCCCGCCCCGAACAACGGGCGTGGGCCGTACGAACCGCGGAGGCCGTGAGGTGCGCGACGGGCTGCGTGGACTGACCACCCGCGGCCGCTCGTTCCTGGCGGCAGCGGTCGCCGCGGCGGTCTCCGCCGCCATCCTCGGTGAGAAGGACCTGCTGCGGGTGGCCGTCCTGCTCGCCATCCTGCCGCTGCTCGCGGCGGCGTACGTCGGGCGCAGCCGGTACAAGCTGGCCTGCAACCGCTCGCTGGAGCCGCACCGGGTGCCGGTCGGGGCCAGTTCCCGGGTGGTGCTGCGGCTGCAGAACCTGTCCCGGCTGCCCACCGGCACCCTGCTCCTGGAGGACCGGCTGCCGTACGCGCTGGGCAGCCGGCCCCGGGTGGTGCTGGAACGGCTCGGCGCGCATCAGGCCAGCTCGGTGGCGTACACCGTGCGGGCCGACGTGCGCGGCCGGTACGAGGTGGGTCCGCTGGCGGTCCGGCTGACCGACCCGTTCGGGCTCTGCGAGCTCAGCCGTGCCTTCCCCAGCACCGACCATCTCACCGTCATCCCGCAGGTCGCCCCGCTGCCCACGGTCCGCCTGCCCGGCGAGTACGCGGGCAGCGGCGACAGCCGGGCCCGCTCGGTCGCGGTGCACGGCGAGGACGACGCCGCCACCCGGGAGTACCGGATGGGCGACGACCTGCGGCGGGTGCACTGGAAGTCGACGGCGCGCACCGGCGAGCTGATGGTGCGGCGCGAGGAGCAGCCGTGGGAGAGCCGGGCCACGGTCGTGCTGGACACCCGGTCCTTCGGCCATCGGGGCGACGGTCCGACGGCCAGCTTCGAATGGGCGGTCTCCGCCGCCGCCAGCATCGCGGTGCACCTGCGTCAGGCCGGCTACAAGCTGCGCCTGGTCACCGGCTCCGGCGTCGACGTGGACGCGACCGAGGGGGGCGGCGAGGGCCTGATCCTCGACCACCTCGCCGAGGTCCGGCTGGCCAAGCGGGGCGAGATCACCACGCTGGTCCAGCGGGTGCGGCAGCGGGCCGACGGCGGGCTGATCATCGCCCTGTTCGGCACGCTGAGCACCGCCGAGGCGGAGCTGCTGGCCGGCCTGCGGGGCAACGGCGCGACCTGTGTGGGCTTCGTGCTGGACAGCACCACCTGGCTCAACCTCCCGCCGAAGGCCCGCGCCGAGGCGGAACACGCGCACGGCGCCGCGGCGCTGGCCCTGCTGCAGAGCGGCTGGCGGGTGATCGGGGTGGAGC
>JBARAE010000191.1:0-2701 GCA_049791715.1 Micromonospora sp. | reverse complement strand
GGGGAGCGCCGGCGGACGGACGGACCGGGTCAGCGGGCCAGGCGGTCGGCCACCAGCCGACGCGGGTCCCACCGCAGCAGCCGCCGCCGTACCTGCCCGGTGGCGTTGACCAGCCCGGCCGACGCGTCCGCGACCGCGGTCCGCCAGCGCAGCAGCACCGACGGCGGCAGTACGGCCGCCAGGAACCGGGTACGCCGGTCGGCCTGGCCGGCCAGCGCGGTGCGTACCCGGCGCAGTGCCGGGTGCAGTTCCTCCCCGGTGAGCGGGTCCCGGGCGTAGCGGGCCCGCTCCTCGGCCCGGCCGAGCAGCCGGATCGCCGTGGCCGCGTCGGCCTCCTCCACGAGGGTGTCCCGGACCAGCCGGTCGGCGGTCGCCCGGGGCGTCTCGGTGCGGTCCACGCGAACCCTGAAGTCGACCAGCGTGTCCAGCAGCTCGTCCCAGGCCGCGTGCGCGTCCGCCCGGGCCCGGTCGGCAGCCACGCCGACCACCACCTCACGCACCCCGCCCGGGGCGCCGGGAGCGGCGTCGAGCGTGGTGGCCCTCGGCGGGAGAGCCCGGCTGCTCCGGCGACGACGCAACGCCGACCGACGCAGCGCCGGCACGGCGAGCAGCACCAGCAGGGCCAGGAAGCCGGCCGTCCACCATGGCCAGACCGGGGCCTGCCGGGTCGGGTCCGTACCGTCGACGGCGAGACCGGCGTCGGTCTCCCGATCCTCCTTGTCCGGCCGGTCCGGCCCGGCGGAGGGGTCGGTCGCACCCGGTGCCGAGGTGCCGTCCGTCGGCGAGACATCCTGCTCCGGAGCATCGGTGTCCGGGGCCCACGCCGACCGGATCGAGCCCTGGATGCTCGCCGCCGGGGTGGCGTCGAACGGGACCCAGCCGATGTCGGCGAAGTAGACCTCGGTCCAGGCGTGCAGATTGCGGTTGGTCAGCACGTACGTGCCGTTGCTGGAGCTGCTGCCGTTGGTGAAGCCGAACGCCACCCGCGCCGGGATGCCGGCCGCCCGGACCAGCCACGCCATCGCGGCCGCGTACTGCTGGCAGTAGCCGACCTTGGTGTCGAGGAAGTCGGTGATGTCCTCGCCGCTGGTGCCACCCCTGGTGGACAGCGAGTAGGTGAACCCGTTCTCCACGGAGAAGTAGTCGTAAATCGCCCGGACCTTGTCGTAGTCGTTCTGCTTGCCCTTGACGAGCCGATCGACCAGCCGGTCGACCTGGGGTACCGGCGGCGTGACGGTCTGCTGGAGCAGCACCGGGTCGTCGGCCGACAGGGACGGCGCCGCGCGCAGCGCCGAGGGGGTGTACGTCGAGCGGACGTAGTCGAACGAGTAGCGCTTGCCCCGGGAGTTCTCCCGGTTGGAGAAGACGATCTGCAGCTTCGGGTCGTAGAGCCAGGAGCCGTTGAGGTCCTCGGTCTTCACGGGCTCCGCGTAGACCGGTAGCAGGGGCATGGTGAGGTTCTTCGTCACCTCGACGGTAGCCCGGTACTGGTGGCGCTCCACCCCGCGGCCACCCGCCGGGTCGGGCAGGTTCCGGTTGACCGACCGGCCGGTCGGCACCCGGACCCGGAAGCCGTCCGACCGCAGCTCGTCCGCCACCCCGAAGCGCAGGTAGAACGGTGCCGGCTCGTTGGTGCTGACCTTCACCAGGTCGGCCACCTCGGACTGGTTGAGCTGGCCGCTGAGCGCGGCGAAGAGGTCGATCCGTCCGGGACTGCCGCCCTGCCCCGGCCGCCCGGTGCCGGTGCCGTTGCCGTTGCCGGAGCCCATCGCGTCCATCAGGCCGCCGGTCATCCCCGGCACGGCCAGCGGCAGCACCACGGCCAGCGCCACGCCGACCACGGCCAGCCGCCGGCCCGCCGCGGCGAGTGGAGACGCCTCCCAGACGTCGACGTCCCGGCCCTCCCCGGTGAACCGGCGGCCGAACCGGCGTACCCGGTCGACGTTGTCGGTGACCAGCAGCCACAGGTACCCGCAGGCCCCGACCACGAACGGCGTGGCCGGGACGCTGTCCACGTAGACCGCCACCGGGACCGAGTAGATCGCCAGCATGGGGAGGCCGGCCAGCGCCGGCCGGCGCAGCCCCACGGTGAGCACGTCGACCAGCACCGCGACCCCACCGACGCCGAGCACCGTCAGGAACAGCAGCGAGTCGACGTCCGGCACCTTCACCCCGTACGACCGCATGTCCTGCACCGAGTCGCCGAGCAGCTCGCCGAAGTGGGCGATGGTGGCCGGGCCGGGCAGGAACGCCAGCAGCTCGGCGCCGCTCGGGAAGACCCAGGTGAGCGCGAGCAGGAGACCGGCGAGCATGGCCAGGATCTGACCCCACAGCGGCGCCCGGATCAGCCGGGCCAGTGCGGCGGCGCCGGCCACCACGGCCACCACGATGGCCGCCTCGATCAACCAGGTCCAGCGCTCGAAGATCGCCGACAGCGGCGCCGCGGAGAGCACGGTCGCCGCCGCGGCGACGAACCCGAGATTGCGGTGCGCGCTCACGGGACCACCCTTCCGGTCATCGCACGCCTCCGGCCACCGTCTCGGCGAGCGCCGCACGCAGCGCGAAGCCCTGCGAGCCGCGGGCCGCCTGCGGCCACAGCACCGGCAGCCGGCTGCCGTGCTCCACCCCGATCACCCGCCAGCCTCTCTGCAGCAGGGCGAGCGCCGCGGCGCCGTGCGCGTGTTCCGCCTCGGCGCGGGCC
>JBARAE010000190.1:0-1587 GCA_049791715.1 Micromonospora sp. | reverse complement strand
GCCCGGCCCCGGCCGCGACCGCCCCGCCGGCCCGGGCCAGCCTGACGAACCGCCGGGCTGCCAGCCGGGCCAGCCCGTCCGGGTCGGCATCCGGGTACGCGGCCCGCAGCCCCTCCGCCCAGTCCCGGGCGCGCGGCCCGAGCGCTGCCACCGCCGCCAGGGCGAGCAGCTCCGGCGCGAAGCCGGGGTGGTCGAGGACCCGCGCGCTGATCGCCCGCCACTCCGCCACCGCGGTACGTCCCGACCCCGGCTCCCGTACGGCGAGCGGCGGTTCGGGTACGGCGATCGCCGCCACCACCGCGGCCTCCCTCGTCTCGGGCGTCGCGTACGTCTCGACGGCGGTGGCGGGTGGTGGGCTCTCGGGGGCGGGCGGTGCCGGACTGGCCGCCTTCTTCGCCGGGCTGGCCTTCTTCGGGCTGGTGCTCCGCGGGGCGCTCTTCTTCGGTGCGCTTGCCTTCTTGGCCGGTCCGGTTGCCCGGACCGCCGCGCCGACTGTCTCGGGCTCCGGCCCCGCTGCGGTGGTGCCGGCTGAACTCACCGGATCGGGCGGCAGGTCCGGCGGAACGGGGCTGACCGCCGGTGCGGTCGGTTCCGCGGCGCCGGCCTGGCGCGAGGCCCCTCCCGTGCTACCGGCCTGCCGAGGAGCAGGCTGGCGGTGTTGTAGATCACTCGACACGTCGCCGAGGTCGGGACGGGACGGGGCGGTGCGCTTCCGGGCGGCTGGAGTGGCTTTCTTCGCGGCGGGCGTCGCCTTCTTCGCGGCGGGCGTCGCCTTCTTCGGCGCCGCCTTCGGGCCCGCCCGGCCTGCCGCGGGCCTCCGCTCGGTCGGCTCGGGCTCCGGGCGGTGCGGGCCGGTTCCGGCCACCAGCTCCACCGGCTCGGGGCCCGGCCTGCCGTTCAATGGCTCGCCAACGACGGTCGCGTCGGTCGAATGCGGCGCGGGGGCGGCGCCCTCGGGCGCCGGGCGAGGTCTCGGCGCGGTGCCCTCGGCGGGGCGGGAGGAAGCAGCGGTGGCCTCGACCGTGCGGGACGCCGCCTCAGCGGAGTCGGGTGGCTGGAAGAGCACGGCCGGTGCAGGCTTGGCCCGTCGTGGCCGGGTCTGCCCGGTCCGGTATTCCGGCTCCTCCCGCGAAGCGGGTACGTCAGGATCGGCCGTCGGCGGGGTGAAGGTCGGCTTCGGGGAGCGGCTCCGCCGGGTGCTGGTGGCGGGCTCGCGACGGGGCGGTTCGGTCGGCGGCTGCTCCTGCATATCGATGGAGCGTAGCCCTGAGCGTGACCTCACACACGGTCGAAACGCAGGTGCTGGAGCGTTGGGCGGTAGTCGCTTTGCCCCGGGCGGGTCGAGACCTGTATCCTCGGGCGCGGTGGCCTGCGGGTCACCAGGGAGACTTCGCCTAGTCTGGTCTATGGCGCCGCACTGCTAATGCGGTTGGGGTTTTAAAGCCCCTCCCGGGTTCGAATCCCGGAGTCTCCGCGCGAAAGCCGGGTGTGTAGACTGGCCGAGCAAGCGAGCGCCCGTAGCTCAACGGATAGAGCATCTGACTACGGATCAGAAGGTTAGGGGTTCGAGTCCCTTCGGGCGCACAG
>JBARAE010000189.1:0-5344 GCA_049791715.1 Micromonospora sp. | reverse complement strand
GCCCGGCCCCGGCCTACGATCGCGGGGTGGAGGAAGACATCCGGCGGATCGGGATCATGGGCGGCACGTTCGATCCGATCCACCACGGCCACCTCGTGGCGGCCAGCGAGGTGGCGGACCGGTTCGGCCTGGACGAGGTGATCTTCGTCCCCACCGGCCAGCCGTGGCAGAAGGCGGACGAGGCGGTCAGCTCCCCGGAGGACCGCTATCTGATGACGGTCATCGCCACCGCCTCCAATCCGCGGTTTCAGGTCAGCCGGGTCGACATCGACCGCGCCGGCCCGACCTACACCGTCGACACGCTGCGGGACCTGCACGCCGAGTACGGCCCGAAGGTCCAGCTCTTCTTCATCACCGGCGCCGACGCCCTGGAACGCATCCTGTCGTGGAAGGAAGTGGACCGGATGTTCGAGCTGGCCCACTTCATCGGGGTGACCCGGCCCGGGTTCGAACTGTCCGACAAGCACCTGCCGGCCGACACGGTGAGCCTCGTGCAGGTGCCGGCGATGGCGATCTCCTCGACGGACTGCCGGGCGCGGGTCGCCCGGGGTGAGCCGGTCTGGTACCTGGTGCCCGACGGTGTGGTGCAGTACATCGCCAAACGGCGCCTCTATCAGCGGTGATTCCGCCCGTAACGTGATCGTTTGTCCGGGTAATCGACCAGAACCG
Source organism: Micromonospora sp. (assembly GCA_049791715.1). Taxonomy (GTDB): domain Bacteria; phylum Actinomycetota; class Actinomycetes; order Mycobacteriales; family Micromonosporaceae; genus Micromonospora. The sequence goes on along the minus strand of JBARAE010000189.1, from coordinate 4,675 downwards.
ACAAGTCGTCGCCACGCCTGGTGTGAGACGCTTGGAGGGTCGCACGGTTGATCGAAGGAGAACGGTGACAGTTTCGGAACGCGCTCACGAGCTGGCGATGGCCGCCGCCCAGGCCGCGGCCGACAAGAAGGCGCAGGACATCGTCATCATCGACGTGGGCGACCAGCTCGCCATCACTGACGCGTTCGTGCTGGCCGCCGCTCCGAACGAGCGCCAGGTCCTCGCCATCGTCGACGCCATCGAGGAGCGCCTGCTCGAACTCCCGGAGAAGGCGAAGCCGGTCCGGCGCGAGGGCGAGCGGGGTGGCCGCTGGGTGCTGCTCGACTACGTCGACATCGTGGTGCACGTCCAGCACACGGAGGAGCGCGAGTTCTACGCCCTCGACCGGCTGTGGAAGGACTGCCCGCAGATCCCGTTCGTGGATCGGGACCTCGCCGACACCGCCGCCGGCTCCGCCGCCGCGGAATGACCCGCCTGATCATCTGGCGGCACGGCAACACCGACTGGAACGCCGCCAGCCGGGTCCAGGGACAGACCGACGTACCGCTCAACGACGTCGGCCGGGAGCAGGCTCGAGCCGCCGCGCCAGTGCTGGCCGGGATGCGCCCGGACGCCATCGTGGCCAGCGACCTGTGCCGGGCCGCCGACACGGCCGCCGCCCTCGCCGCGCTGACCGGGCTACCGGTCCGCACCGACGCCCGGCTTCGTGAGCGGCACTTCGGCCAGTGGCAGGGCCTGTCTCTCACCGAGGTCGCCGAGCGCTTCCCCGACGAGTACGCCCGCTGGCGGGCCGGTGACCCGGACCCCGGCGCCGGGATCGAGACCCTCGACGACCTCGGCAAGCGGCTCGGCGCGGCGTTCCAGGAAGCGGCCGACCTCGCCGCGGCGGGCACCGTCGTGGTGGTCACCCACGGTGGCGGGGCCCGTCAGGGCGTCGGGTACCTGCTCGGCTGGGACCATGCGGTGCTGCGGACCGTCGGCTCCCTGGCCAACTGCCACTGGTCCGAGCTGCGCCACGACGAGGTCCGGGGCTGGCACCTGCGGGCGCACAATGTCGGCCTGATCACGCAGGCGGCGCTGACCGAGTCGGTCTGACCGTTCGGCCCCGGCGCGTCGCGGCGACATCGGCTAGCGTGCCGAGCATGCCCGTCGCGGTCGTCACCGACTCCACCGCCTACCTTCCGCCCGAGCTGGTCCGCGCGCACCAGCTCACCATCGTCCCGCTGACCGTCGTGCTCAACGGCGCGGAAGGGCTCGAGGGGGTGGAGACCTTCCCGGCGGACGCCACCCGGGCGCTGAGCGGCCGACGGGTGTCGGTGAGCACCTCCCGGCCCGCGCCGGAGCAGTTCGCCGAGGTCTACCGGTCGCTGCTGGCCGGGGGCGCCGACGGCATCGTCTCCGTGCACCTGTCGGCGCAACTCTCCGGCACCGTGGAGGCGGCTCAGCTGGCGGCCGCCGAGTTCGGCGACCGGGTCGCCGTGGTCGACAGCCGATCCACCGGTATGGGCCTCGGCTTCCCGGTGCTCGCGGCCGCCACGGCCGCCGAGCACGGCGGCGACCTGGCCGCGGTACGGGACGCGGCGCTCGGCACGATCGGCCGGACGACCGTCTTTTTCTACGTGGACACGCTGGAGTTCCTGCGCCGCGGTGGCCGGATCAACGCCGCCGCGGCGCTGCTCGGCACCGCCCTGTCGGTGAAGCCGATCATGCACATGCCGGACGGTGAGATCGTGCTGAAGGACAAGGTCCGGACCGCCAGCCGGGGCATCGCTCGTCTGGTCGACCTGGCGGTCGAGGCGGCCGGCGACGGCGAGGTGGACCTGGCCGTGCACCACCTCGCCGCCCCGCAGCGCGCCGAGCAGCTCGTCGAGGCGTTGACCGCCCGACTGGGCGACCGCCTGCACGACACGTACGTCTCGGAGGCCGGCGCGGTGATCGCCGCACACGCCGGCCCCGGCCTTGCCTGCGTGGTGGTCCACCGGCGGCCGGCATGACTGCCCTGTCGTATGTGGTGACCGGCGGCGGTCGGGGCGTCGGGCGCGCGATCGTGGAGCGGCTGGCCGCGAACGGCGGCACGGTGGTCGTCGTCGAGCGGGACGACGCCGCACTCGCCTGGCTCCCGGCGCATCCGGCCGAGGAGCGGCTGCTCCCGGTCGTCGGGGACGCGGCCGACGAGCAGGCCGCCGGGGAGGCCGCCGACCTCGCTGAGCGCGCCGCGCCGCTGGCCGGCTGGGTCAACAATGCGGCCGTCTTCCGCGACGCCTCCGTCGACTCGGCGCCCGTGGGCGAGGTGCTGGACCTGATCGGGCTCAACCTGCGACCCGCCGTGGTCGGTGCCGCCACGGCGGTACGCCGGTTCCTCGCCGCCGGCACCGGCGGCGCCATCGTCAACGTCTCCTCCCACCAGGCCCGTCGACCGGTGCCCGGCTGCCTGCCGTACGCGACCGCGAAGGCCGCGGTCGAGGGGCTGACCCGCGCGCTGGCCGTCGATTATGGCCACCAGGGCATCCGGACCAACGCGGTCGCCCTCGGCTCGATCGCCACCGAGCGGCACGCCGAGTTCCTGGCCGAGCGGGAGCCGGCCGAGGCGGAGTGGATCGAGACGGAACTGGCCCGACTGCACCCGGTCGGACGGATCGGGCGTACCGGGGAGGTCGCGGCGGCGGTGGCGTTCCTGCTGTCGCCGCAGGCCGGCTTCGTCAACGGGGTGACCCTGCCGGTCGACGGCGGCCGGGCGGTGTTCGGCCTCGACCCGGAATCGAAGTAAGCCCACGCGGTCAGCGGTGGGAGTCCTGCTCGCTGGACTGTTCGTCAGGCACGCCGACGGAACCTGTCGGGCCATCCCACGAACCGCCTGTAGAGGGCGTGAACGTCCACATCATTCGGGTTGAGCTTCGCCAGGTCCTCGCAGGCGTCGTAGAGCATCGAGCCGAGGTAGACGCAGAGCGCGGTGCGGTCGTAGGCGTACTCAGCTTTCAGAGACAGCCGAGCGTTGGCGCACGGCCACGGGTCGGCGCAGGCTCGACAGAGCCACAGGGGACGCAGCGGCACGTGATCTCTAGGCATGTCTGCCGCCGTTGGCCCGGTACGCCTGCCCTCTCGTGATGAGCTCAGCGGCTCCGACCCAGTGGATTTCTGTCGGCTGATTCCAGCCGGGCGAGCCGATCTCCTGTCGGCTCGGACCGATTGTCAGCGCGACGGGCACAGGAAAGTGCTGGTCGCGGCATCTGGTCCGGAGGAGCCCACAGGAGCACCGACGGCGGAACCACCGAGGCCAAACGCGCCGGTGGACGCGGACCGACGGTAACGGCGCCAACCACGGCACCCGCTCTGCTCGGGATGGTTCTCGCTCGATCATCAGACCTCCAGGGGTGGCAGGTCCGGCCACCGATCACGGATCAGGTAGCCGGACCGCTCTCCGAGGTCCCCGCAGGTTGCCGACCGGAGGGACCCGGCCTCGAACCTGCCATGGATAGCCATTGCTAGTCAAGGACTGCCCATGGGTGATTGAGTAGGGGTGCCGACCGGAGGGAACCACCAGTGCCACCGCAGTACGCCTACCAGCGCGTAGCCGAGGACATGACGAAGCGGATCAAGTCCGGGGAGTTCCCGCCCGGCTCGCGGCTGCCGAGCCGGGCCAAGCTGTGCGAACAGTACGAGGTGTCCAGCTTCGTCGCGGACCGGGTGTTTCTGATCTTGAAAATGCAGGGGCTCACGGAGTCGCTGCCCGGTGCTGGGGTGTACGTGAAGGAGAACGGCTAGCTGTAGCCGGTAAGCCCTGCTAGCTCGGCTGTTCGTCACTCGCGCCGACGGAACCGGTCGGGCCATCCCACATCTGCGGGCGGGTTAACGAGCCGTCAACCTTTTCGACCGTTCGTGACATGGTGGCTTTCGCCTCCACCCGGATAGCACATCGGGCCATGATCAGGGGCATTTCCACAGTCGGCTCGGTCGTCCACAGCCGACTCTCGTCCTTCTGACCGCGACCCGTTGTCCGCCTAGCCTCACGCCGTGCCAGACGACGAGGAGACCATGGTGCGGCAGCGGTTGTCCCGGCTGTTCGACCCGGGAACACCCGGTGCCGGTCCGCCGCCCCGCCCGGGTCCGTCGACCCCCACCCCCGTCCGGCCGTGGCCGCAGGGGTCGATGTCCACTCGGGCTGTCCACCCCGACGTGCTGCCATCCGGCTCGGTTGCGGCAGATGACCCGCTGCCACATCTGAGGCCGGATGACGAGGGGGCGACCAGCGCGGGGGGCGTCGAGCGCGACGTCCCACTCCCGCCCGCGTCCCGATTGCCGGGGCCGGGTGCCTTCGATCCGGGCCGGCGTGGCGTCCGGGCCTTGGCCGTGGTCGCCGCCGTCGTCGTGCTCGGCGCCGGGCTCTGGGCGTGGCGGTCACGGCCACACGCCGAGTCGGTCCGACCGCTGTCCACAGTCGCCGCGCCGGCCGTACCGGACGCGTCCCCGGTCGGCTCGGGCGCCGCCGGGAGCGGTGAGCTGGTGGTGGCGGTCGCCGGAAAGGTTCGCCGTCCCGGCCTGGTCCGGGTGCCGGCGGGGTCGCGGGTGGCCGACGCGGTGGAGGCAGCCGGGGGTGCACTGCCCGGCGTGGACATGGCCCTGCTCAATCCGGCGCGCAAGCTCACCGACGGGGAGCTGATCCTGGTCGGTGTCGCGG
>JBARAE010000188.1:0-2508 GCA_049791715.1 Micromonospora sp. | reverse complement strand
CATGGGCGCCGTGCCGCCCGTCCGGGACAGCCGCCCGACCACCGCCCGGCCGGCCGCCACCCCCGCCATGGACTCGACGGCACTGATGGGGGCCGTGCCGCCCGTCCGGGACACCGGCGACGCCGAGAAGACCGCCACCCCCGCCGAGCCGCCGCGCCCCCGCCGCGGCGAGCGCGTGGTGCAGCTGCGCCCGGAGCAGACCGGCGAGGGGTACAAGAGCGTCTACTCCGAGCTGACCCGCCCCTCCTTCGCATCCCGGCTCCGGACCGGCGTCCGGGTCACCGGCGAGGTACTGATCACCTTCGGCCTGGTGGTGCTGCTCTTCGCCGGGTACGAGATCTGGGGCAAGTCGGTCATCGTCGACGCCCACCAGGACGACCTGAGCAGCCAGCTCGCCCAGGAGTGGGGCCCCAGCGGGGACCCGACGGTCTCGCCCGGCCCCAGCGAGAAGCCGAAGCCGCCGGCCGAGGGGAAGCCGGTCGCCGGGCTCTACATCCCCAAGTTCGACAAGCACTGGATCGTGGTCGAGGGCGTCACCCAGGAGGACATCCGGTACGCCCCGGGCCACTACCCGAAGAGCGCGATGCCGGGCCAGGTGGGTAACTTCGCCGTCGCCGGGCACCGCATCCGGGCCACCTTCTGGCGGTTGGACGAGCTGCGAAGCGGCGACGACATCGTCGTCGAGGGCAAGACCGAGTGGTACATCTACAAGGTCTACAAGACCCGGATCGTCAAGCCGACCCAGGTCGAGGTGGTGGCGCCGGTGCCGATGAAGCCGGGCGCCACGCCGACCGAGAAGCTCCTCACGCTGACCACCTGCAACCCCAAGTTCAACAACTACCAGCGCCTGATCATCCACGCCCGACTGGACCACGCCCTGGCCAAGTCGGCGGGCCGGCCGCCGGAGCTGGGAGGCTGACGATGTACGCGTGGATCTGGCGCAAGCTCCCGTACGGGTCGGCCGGGAAGATCACCGGCTCGGTGCTGCTCGCCGCGGCCGCGGTCGCCCTGCTCTGGTTCGTGGTGTTCCCGTGGGCCGAGCCGCTCCTTCCCTTCGACGACGTCCAGGTCACCCAGGACTCGGGTGTACCGGGCCAGCAGGGCGACTTGACCGTGCCCAGCGAGAGCCCGAGCCACGAGGAGATCCCGTACAGCACGGAGACGAACAACGCTCCGCCCTCCACTCCCAGCAGGTGATCCGATGCGCGTCCTGGTGATCGACAACTACGACTCGTTCGTCTTCAACCTGGTCCAGTACCTCGGCCAGCTCGGCGTCGACTGCGACGTACGGCGCAACGACGAGATCGACGTGGCCGAGGTCGGCCGGGTGGGCGCCGCCGGGGTCCTGCTCTCGCCCGGGCCGGGCAGTCCGGACCGCGCCGGCATCTGCCTGGACGTCATCCGGGAGTACGCCGGCAAGCTGCCCCTCTTCGGGGTCTGCCTCGGCCACCAGGCCATCGGTGAGGCGTTCGGCGGCACGGTCACCCGGGCGCCCGAGCTGCTGCACGGCAAGACCTCGGAGGTACGCCACCACTCGGTCGGGGTGCTCGCCGGGCTGCCGGACCCGTTCACCGCGACCCGCTACCACTCGCTCGCCGTCCTGCCCGAGACGCTGCCGGACGAGCTGGAGGTCACCGGCTGGACCGAGTCCGGCGTGGTGATGGCGATGCGGCACCGGACCCTGCCGGTCGAAGGCGTCCAGTTCCACCCGGAGTCGGTGCTGACCGAGGGTGGCCATCTCATGCTGGCGAACTGGCTGGCCGTCTGCGGCTTCCCGGAGGCGCTGGAGCGGGCACCGGAGCTGGCCGCCGCGGTGGACGCCCGCCGCCGCGCCGCCTTCGCCGCCGCCTGACGTCGCTCGCCGCGGTTTGATCGACTTCCCATCGGCGACATTGCCGTAGTCCGATGATCCGGATACCGCAATGTCAGCGACCTGGAGTGGACCCACCTCAACCCGCACCCGGCCCGGGCAGGACCTGCCCGGGCGTCACGCGGTGGCGACTCAGGCCGGTGGGGTGGTCGGGATCGGCCACCCGCCCCCGCCACCCGGGGCGGTGGGTGAGGTGGTCGGGCTCGGCGAGGTCGCGCTCGGTTCCGGCGTGGGCGACTCCTCGGGCAGCGGGATCGTGACCTCGATGGTCACCGTTTTGCCCTTGGTGAAGTCAGTGCCATCCTTCGGGTCCTGCGACGTCACCTTCCCGGCCTCGGCGGCTGGCACCTCGTCGCCGTTTCGGACCTCCACCTTGTAGCCGGCCGCCTTCAGCGCCTTGATGGCCTGGTCCTTCGAGAAGCCGACCACGTCGGGCACCTGGGCGACGTTGCCCTTGGAGACCTTCACCGTGATCGTCGAGTTCTCCGCTACCTTCTGGCCCGCCGCCGGGTTGATGTCCGTGACCGTGCCCTCCGGCTGGCCGTTGTTGACATCGTCCCTCTTAACCTTGAGCCCCAGACCCTCGAGCTGCTCCTTGACGTTGTCGTACTGGTTGCCGACGACGCTCGGGATGGTGA
>JBARAE010000187.1:0-11963 GCA_049791715.1 Micromonospora sp. | reverse complement strand
TCTGACTTTCCCCCCTTCGCGGCACCGCACCCCCCTGCGTGCCGCGCACCCCCAACCGAAAGGCTTCGAATCATCATGCGTACCGACATCCTGCGCAAGACCGTCCTGACCGCCGCCGGTATCGCCGCCACCACCGGTGGCATCGCCGGCCCCGCCGTCGCCGCCCACGCCAACCCGGCCACCAAGCCCGCCGGCCAGGCGCAGACCGACCGCAAGCCCGACACCGGCGAGCGGGAACTCAACGTCCGCTACCAGGCCCAGCCCAACTTCTACTACTGCGGCCCCGCCGCCACCCGCAACGCCCTCAGCGTCCAGGACAAGAACATCGACGTCGACGCCATGGCCAAGGAAATGGGCACCACCGAGAACGGCACCAACAGCATCAACGACATCACCCCCGTCCTGAACAAGGAAACCGGCAGCAACGCCTACCACAGCGTCGAGCTCAAGAACCCCAAGGCCGACGACAAGCAGACCGAGACCCTGCGCGCCGACATCGTCCGCACCGTCGACAACGGCCGCGCCGTGGTCGCCAACATCGCCGGCACCACCACCGACACCGACGGCAACACCCACAGCTTCGAAGGCGGCCACTACATCAGCGTCGTCGGCTACCACGACGGCGGGAAGACCGTCACCATCGCCGACTCGGCCAACCCGAACATGGCCTCCTACCGGATCAGCGTCGACAACCTCGCCGACTGGATCGCCACCCGCGGCTACACCACCAGCTGACCAACCGCACCAACCACGAAGGGCCCGACCCCCCACCCGGGGGCGGGCCCGTCGACGTCTACCGGTCAGCGGTGGCTCGTAGTCGGTGACCTGCCCGGCGCCGGGTCCGCGACAGTGCGCCGTCCCGCCCGCTCGGACGACCCCATGTCGACGACCCGGCCGGCTTCGCCGGGGGGCCCTGCCCGGGGCGACCCGGTGGGCGTCGGCAACGCACCACCCCGCCTCCCGGGCGGGTCGGTGCAGGGGCCCGTGCGGGGGTCACGCGCGGCCGCCGCCGGTACCGGCCTGCGACGCGGGCGCGAGGTCGGCAGGGTCGAGCCCCAGTGCCGCGGCCAGGGCCGGCGCCCCGCCGGGGGTCAACCGGACGGCCCGGCCGGTGCCCCGCACGGTCCAGCCCAGGTCGAGAAAGCGCCGGCAGAGCGCCGCGCCGAGGGCGCCGGCCAGGTGCGGGCGGCGCTCGGTCCAGTCGAGACAGTCCCGGACCAGGGGCCGTCGGGCGGCGTTCAACGGCTCGACCGGTACCTCCAGGCGGGCCAGCCACTCCAGCCCGGCCGGCGTCACGGCCAGGCCGGCGGTCCGGTCCAGCACCCCGCGGGTGAGCAGGGCGTCGTACAGCAGCACGCCGAGCCGACCGGCCAGGTGGTCGTAGCAGGTCCGGGCGTACGCCAGGGCGGCGCCGGCCGACGCGGCGCGCAGCGTACGCGGCGGAGCGGGCGGGCCCGGTGCATGACCGGCGAGGTCCTCGATGAGCTGGGCGACGGAGGGGTCGGCCAGGCGTACGTACCGGTGTCGCCCCTGACGCTCCTGGACCAGCAGCCCTCCGCGGACCAGTCGGGTGAGGTGTTCGCTGGCGGTCGACGGCGCGACCCCGGCGGCGCGGGCGAGTTCGCTCGCCGTCCAGGCCCGCCCGTCGAGCAGGGCCAGGCAGAAGGTGGCCCGGGTGGCGTCCGCGAGCAGCGCGGCCAGCCCGGCGACGGCGCGGCCTTCGGTGGTGGTCGTCGTCATCCGCTCATGCTGGCACGGCGACGGTTCGGTGGTGACCGACGGGTCCGGCCGCTCTTTACATCGTTGTATCCAACGTTGTAGAAACGGTGCACCGCAGTGACCTCTGTCGACACCGACCCGAGGCAGGTCTGATGGGACACCTCCACCGCGGCGGTCTGCTCGCCGCCGCACTCGGTCTGCTCCTGGCGGCCCCCGCGTCCACGCCGGCCGCCGCCGACGCCGGACCCGACCGCTACCGCAACCCGATCTCCGCCGACGTCGCCGACACCTTCGCCGACCCGGTCGTCGTCCGCGGCGACGACGGCTTCTGGTACGCCTACGGCACCTCCGACCCGTTGCGCGAGGGCGAGAAGCAGGCGCACCGGGTACCCACCGCCCGCTCCGCCGACCTGGTCGACTGGACGTACGTCGGGGACGCCTTCTCCGCCGACCAGCGCCCGTCCTGGGCCGCCCCGGGCGCCGCCTTCTGGGCCCCCGACGTGCGCCGGGTCGGCGGCCGCTGGGTCATGTACGTGACCGTCACCGACACCACCGTCTCCGGCGACACCTTCGACACCGCCATCGGGGCGGCCACCGCGCCCAGTCCCACCGGCCCCTGGACGTTCGCCGAGGAGCCCGTGGTCGCCCCCCGCCCCGGCGGTGGTGGCGGCTACCTCTGGACCATCGACCCGAGCCAGTTCACCGACGTCGACGGACGGAACTACCTCTACTTCGGCAGCTACTACGGCGGCATCTCGGTCACCGAGCTCACCGCCGACGGGCTGCGCGCGGTCGGCACACCGAGCATGGTCGCCATCGACAACAAGTTCGAGGGCAGCTACGTGCTGCGCCACGACGGCTGGTACTACCTCTTCGCCTCCACCGCGAACTGCTGCGCCGGCCCGGCCACCGGGTACTCCGTGCACGCCGGCCGGTCCCGGAGCCCGCGCGGCCCGTTCGTCGACCGGGACGGCCTGCGGCTGGACGTGTCCCGGGCCGGCGGCACGCCGGTGCTCACCCAGAACGGCAACCGCTGGATCGGCACCGGCCACAACGGCTTCCTCACCGACCTGTCCGGGCAGGACTGGATCGTCTACCACGCGATCGACCGGGCCGACCCGTACCTGGACGAGCCGTTCGGCATCAACGAGCGGCCGATGCTGCTGGACCGGCTGGACTGGGTCGACGGCTGGCCCGCGGTGAACGCCGGGGCGGGACCGTCGGAAGGGCCGCAGCCCGCGCCGGTCACCACCGCCCGGCTGGACGAGCGCTTCGACTCGGGGCTCTCGGGGTGGCGCATCACCGCCGGCCGGTGGGACGTCACCAACGGCAGGGTCAGCGGCACCGGCACGCTCACCAGCCGTACGGTGATCGACGCCGACGTGCGGGCCGAGGCCGACGTCCGGTTGACCGGTGCGGGTTCCGCCGGGTTCGCGCTGGGCGGGCGGGATCGCGAGCGGGTCAGCATCCTGGTGGACGAGGAGAGCGGCCAGCTCGTGGTCCGCGCTCCCGGTGGGCTCGCCGCGACCGCACCCCTGCCGGCTGACTTCGCCGCCGACGAGGTGCACAACCTGGCGGTCGAGGTACGCGGTGAGCAGCTCATCGCGGAACTCAGCCCGGCCCGTCTCGGCGACCAGCTGGCCGTTGTCACGGCCCGGCTGGGGTGGTCCCTGGACGGAGAATTCGCGCTGGTCGCGCGGGACGGCCGCGCGGAGTTCGACAACGTGAGCGCGGCCGAGCTGTACCAGCCGGTGGACCGGACCGTGCCGGAACCGACGGCCGGCCCGCTCCTCCCCGACTACTCGGACGAGTTCGGCGACGGGCTCGACGCCGACTGGCAGTGGGTCCGTGAGAACCCGGCGGCGACGGTCAGCGACGGCGCGCTGCGCTGGCCGGTGGAGTCGGCCGACCTGGTCGGCACCGGCAACACCGCCGGTGTGCTGCTGCGCGGCGCGCCGACCGGCGACTACGTGGCGGAGACGAAGGTGACCCTCGACCTCGGCGAGGAGACGGTCCGCAACTACCAGCAGGCCGGCATGGTCGCGTACGTGGACGACGACCGGTTCGCCCGGCTGGCCCAGGTGGCGATCTGGAACACCCGGCAGGTCGAGTACGGCTACGAGCTGCCCTTCGCCGGTCAGCCGGTGTACGGCGGCAACATCGTCGGCTCGCCGGCCACCACCACCTGGCTGCGGCTGGCCCACCACGTCGACCCGGAGAGCGGGGAGCACGAGTTCCGGGCCGGCTCCAGCCGCGACGGCGAGCACTGGACGTGGGGCGGGGTGTGGACCTTCCCGGCCGACACCACACCCCGGATCGGCCTGATCGCCCACGGCGGCGCGCAGCCGCCGGTGACCGCCCAGTTCGATTACCTCCGCTTCTACCGCTGATCAGGGACGGGGCCGTCCGCCTTTCCGGCGGGCGGCCTCGCTCCGTCAGGCCCGCGTCAACCCGCTGACCGTGCGACTCTCCCCGTCGTAGCTGCGGGCGGCGACGAAGGCACCGGCGGGCCGGTCGCCGCCGACGACCGCCCGGGCCAGCCGCCGGTCCGCGTCGCGGAACCGCAGCGCCAGGGTCAGGTGCGGCATCCACCGGCCGGGCAGGTGCCACGGGCGCTGCCCCGGGGCACCGGCGAGCACGTCCCAGACCGCCGCGTGCAGGGCGGTCAGTTCCGGCCCCGGCCGGACCGGCCACACCAGCGGGGCGCTGCCGTCGAGCACCGCCACCCGGTCGAGCCGGACCGGGACGGGCAGCGCGGCGTCGCAGAGGTCGGCGAGGCGCTCCTCGACCCCGGGCGGGAACTCGTCGACCGAGGCGAGGGTGAGGTGCGGCCGGTTGGTCGGATGCGTGTTGCGCGCCAGGCTGGGCAGCCCTGCCGCGGCAAGCCGGCCCCAGGCCGCGCGTACCGCGTCCTCCAGCTCCGGCGAGCAGAGCAGTTCGACCGTACGCACGCCGGTCAGGCTATCCGTCACCCCGCCGGCCGTGGAGGGCTCAGAGCCAACCCGCCTCCCGGGCGAGGCGGATCGCGTCGGCCCGGTCGGCCGCCCCGAGCTTCTGCACGCAGGCGGCGAGGTGGTTGCGGACCGTTCCCGCTGCCAGATGGGTACGCCGGGCGATGACGGCGACCGGCGTGCCGTACTCGGCCAGGCGCAGCGTCTCCAGTTCGAGCCTCGGCCAGGAACGAGACCACCTGCCCGGTGGTGAGCTGCCTAAACCCATACATGGCAATCACCGAGAAGTGGACCCAACACCCGCCGGGCACATCCGGCCCGTCGATGACGCCCCATCCCTCGTCGGTGTGATAGGTCCGAACGACTCCCGAGCTTCCCATCCCTTGATTCTGCCTGGCGCCGATATCGCCAAGAGGAACGCCGAGCTCACATGCCACTGTCCGCGCGATGGCCGCGGATGGCCGCGCCGGGTGATTCCTCAGGCCATGGGGCCGCTCCTCCGGCTCGTCCAATCGCATCGCCCTGCCAGGCGGGACAGGTGGACTTGATCTCCCGGGCCACCGACGGACCGACATCGTCGGGCGACAGGTCGTGCACCGCCAGGCCCAGCGGTTCGACCAACCCGAAGTACGCCGCGTTCCCCAGCAGCGAGTGTTGCTCAAGATCAGTGTGGAAGAGCAGCGCTCCCGGGCCGTGCTGCCATTACCCATGCACCGGCCAGTGCTCCGACAGCGGCGGCGTCAGCAATCACGCACCCCATGAGGGCGGCTGAGAGCTGGGGCTGAGCATCGAACAAATAGTCCTGGACGGTCACCCACCACACGAAAAGCGCGATGCCAACTGTCGCTGCTACAAGTGGAAACAGCAGGTCGGGCGCGCGCAGCAGCCCGAGTATGACCACGACAGCTATGGGCAGCGTCAGGCCCAGATAGGGCAGGTAAACAAAGAAGTTGGCGGCGAACCGGCCGCCGCCGTCCAGGTCGTCCCATCCCTGCCGATCGTGTGCAGAGAAGATCAGGCCGTAGCCCAAGGCCCCCCAAGCGACCGCGACCATGGAAGCCGCTAGTCCTCGCCACACACGTCGGAACGGGACGCTGGGCGGTGACTCCTGCATGCGGGACACGCTAGCCGTCGGTCAATGCTTTGGACAGGCTGGGCCGACTGTTAGCCATACGCAGGGAAGGGTCTGCCTGCCGCTCGATCCGTTAGTTCATCCCTTGATCTTGAGCTCGACCCTCCCGACAAGGCGCAGCTTGGTGCCGGTTGCGGCCGATAAATGAATCGGCAAGCTGCCCCGACAGTCGTAGCGTCCCGGGATGGGCAGCAACGACGAGCGCGACTTGGTCCGACGCGCGTACGACCAGCTCTCCTACCACTACCGGGCGGACGACGCTGACGACGGCCAGTACGCTTCCTGGCTCGCCGGCTTGCACCAGCGCCTACCGGCCTCAGCAGCGGTCCTCGACCTAGGATGCGGCTGTGGCGTGCCGGTCGCCCGCTTCCTCGCCCATGCTGGGCACCACGTCACCGGCGTCGACGTCAGCGACGTGCAGATCGAGCGGGCACGCCGTCTGGTGCCCACCGGCATCTTCCTCCACGCCGATGCCACCCGACTCGACCTGCCACCGGCCTCGTTCGACGCCGTGGTTTGCCTTTACGCCCTCATCCACATGCCCCTGGCCGACCAACCGCGGCTCATCAAGACCATCGCCACCTGGCTACGCCCTGGTGGCTGGCTGCTGACCACCGTCGGCAACAGCGCCTGGACCGGCATCGAGGAAAACTGGCTCGGCGGCCCCGCCGCCATGTGGCGGAGCCACGCAGACGCCTCCACCTACCGCTCATGGCTGCAACAGGCCGGACTGATGATCACCGCCGAGGACTTCGTTCCGGAAGGCACCAGCGGACACGCTCTCTTCTGGGCACAGCGCCCGCAGAGCTGACCCACTCCTTCGACGCTCCGACCCCGGGGCCTTCGCATCGCCGGCAGCGGGCAGCAGCCGGCAGCCGACCGGTTAGCCCCTACGGCACGCGCCAGCCTTGACGTATTGCGGCAGGCGCAACCGCTCCAACGTCACCATCACCGTCGTCCGCGTCTCCTAGCAACCACGGGCAGGGCGGCGCCGGACGTGCCTACGCGCCGCCCTCACCCCAGGCCGATCTAGCGCATTACGAGTCCAGGCTGAACCTTTCACAATGAGCGGGCGGGCGACGTTGGTCAGAACCTCCCCACTGGTCGCGCCGGACAGCACACGTCAGCGGGGGGCCGACCGGTCGACATCGAATATTCCGGATCGATCGCGGCGCCGGACCCGGCGGTCGGCTCACCCGGTCGGGTGAGCGCTGCCGTCACCTAGCGACGGCGCGCACTTACGGCCGGCCGGACGGATGGGCTACACCGGGGTGACCGCTCGACGGAGCCGTCGCTGCGTGCCCGGAAAGGGGGTTTGGCGCCGTGCAGACCGACCGCCCCAGCCTGCGCCTCGACAGGGTCGAGGCGATCGCCGACGCGATCCTGTACGAGGGCTACCTGCTCTACCCCTACCGGCGATCATCGGGCAAGAACCAGGTCCGCTGGCAGTTCGGTGTCCTCGTTCCCCCGGCGTGGGGCGAGGGGCACGGCCTGGTCGACACCGGCGTGGCGGGTTCCGCGGAGTCGCCGTGGCAGCAGACCGAGTGCCTGCTGGAGGCGCCGGACACGGCGGTGGTCCACGTCCGGTTGCGGTTCCTGCACCTGCAACGCAAGGAGATCGAGCGCCGGACGGCCGATGGCGGATACCGGCCGGTAGACCGCATCGAGGTCGGCGACCGCACGGAGCTCAGCTTCGACGAGGCGGTGCCGCGGCAGTACGACGTCGAGACGTCGGTCGGCGACCTGCGACGGGGCCGCCGCCTGGAGGTCCGGGCGCCGGGTGGGGAGGACGTCGAGCCGCTGGTCGACGACCGGGGTGAGCTGGTCGGCCGGGTGGTACGCCGGCGCTGGCCGTTGTCCGCCTCGATCAGCGTCTCCGCCGCCCCGGCCGCGGCGCCGTTCCGGTTGCTGCGGCTGGCGATCCACGTGGCGAACACGGATCGGACGACCGCACCGGGCCGCCCCCGGGACGAGGCGTTGCGCCGCTGCCTGCTGGCCGCCCACACGCTGGTCGCGGTCGACCGGGGACGGTTCCTGTCGCTGCTCGACCCACCCGAGTGGGCGGCGCCCGCGGCGCGGGAGTGCCGCAACGTGCACACGTTCCCGGTCCTCGCTGGCGCGCCCGGCAGCGCCGACGTGCTGCTCTCCTCGCCCATCATCCTCTACGACCACCCGCAGATCGCGCCGGAGAGCCCGGGCGACCTGCACGACGCGACGGAGATCGACGAGATCCTCTCGCTGCGTACGCTCACGCTCTCCGACGCCGAGAAGCGGGAGGCGCGGGCCACCGATCCCCGGGCAGCAGCCATCGTCGACCGGGTCGATGCCATGCCGCCCGAGGTGCTCGAACGGTTGCACGGCGCGATCCGGGCCCTGGCGCCGGTACGCCGGGACGGCGACACCGGGCCGGAGCCGGAGGGACCGTGGCGGGAGCCCGGTGCCGAGGCAACGATCGCCCCGGAGTCCGAGACGGTGCTGGTGGCGGGCATCCGGCTGGTGCGGGGCAGCCGGGTGCGGTTGCGGCCCCGCCGGCGCGGCACGGACGCGCACGACATGTTCCTGGAGGGGCGTACCGCCCGGGTGGAGCAGGTGCTGCTCGACGTGGACGGGTCGCGGTTCCTGGCTGTGACGGTGGACGACGACCCGGGCGCGGAGCTGCACCAGTGGTACGGGCGCCTGCGCCACTTCCGGCCTGAGGAGGTCGAACCGCTGACCGGGGAGGTGGCGGCGCCGTGAGCAGCCCGGACCGCGGGCGGATCCTGGTCGCCGGCATCGGCAATATCTTCCTCGGCGACGACGCGTTCGGTGTGGAGGTGGTCCGGCGCCTGCGGGAGGAGGTCCTCCCGCCGGCGGTGGATGTGTCCGATTACGGCATCCGGGGGATGCATCTGGCCTACGATCTGCTGGACGGCCGGCACGACGTGCTGGTCCTGGTGGACGCGTTGCCGCTGGACGAGCCGCCCGGGACGTTGGCCGTACTCCGGGTGGACCTCGACGACCCGGCTTGGACACTGCGGCCGGCCGACGTGCTTGACGCGCCGGCCGCCGACGCCCACGGCATGGATCCCGAGTCGGTGCTGCGTTTACTGCGTGGCCTGGGCGGGAGCGTCGACCGCGTCCTGGTGGTGGGTTGCCGACCCGCCGTCCTCGAGGAGCGGATGGGGTTGTCGGCCCCGGTGGCCGCCGCGGTCGACGAGGCGGTCCGGACGGTGACCGGGATCGTTCAGGAGGAGACCGCGCGGTTGGCCCGCGGCGAACGCGGCGCGGCGGGCACCCCCGCGGACGGCAGCGAACGGGAGGTGAGCACACGTGCATGAGACGGGTCTTTCCGAGGCGATCGTGGCGGCGGCGGTACGCCGCGCCGCCGGCCGCCGGGTCACCGGGCTGCGGGTGCGGATCGGTGGCCATCCGGTCGACCCCGACGTCGTCACGCAGGGCATCAAGCTGGCCGCGTCCGGCACGGTCGCCGCGGACACCGCCGTCGACCTGGTGCTGGAACCCATGACGGTCGCGTGCCACGAGTGCGGTCGCAGCGGACCGGTCGACGACCACCTCGCGATGGTGGCCTGCCCGCAATGCGGGGGTGTGGACGTCGACGTGACCGGCAGCGACGACGTGGTGCTGGAGTCGATCACGGTGGAGAGCCTCGAGCTGGGGGCGGTCTGATGGACGCCATCGAGGTGCTGCGGCACGACCACCGCGTGGTGGAGCAACTGTTCCGCGACTATCGGTCAGCGGAGTCGGACGCGCAGCGCCGCGGCGTCGTGGAGATCCTCGTCCGCGAACTGTCGAAGCACGCCGCGCTCGAGGAGGTGCTTTTCTACCCGTTCGCCGCGCAGGTGCTGGCCGACGGGCAGGTGGACCGGCATCTGGCCGGGCACCGGCCCATCAAGGAGCTGCTCCTCGAACTCGACCGCTGCCGGGCCGGCGATCCGGCCCAGGACGAGTTGATGGAGCGGCTGGCGTCCGCCGTCGCCCGGCACGTGCAGGACGACGAGAACGAGCTCATGCCGCAGCTGTGCGCCCGGGCGGACGAGCAGTCCCTCCGCGAACTGGGCCAGGAGATCGACCAGGGCAAGCAGCGGGCCCCGACGCGCCCGCACCCGCACGCGCCGGACAAGCCGCCGGCACTGGCCCTCGCGGCGCCGGTGGCGGCCATCTGGGACCGGCTGCGGGACCGCAGGCAAGGGAGGCCACGCACATGACGCAGAGCAGCCGCGGCGCCGCGGTGATCCCACAGGAGAGCGGGTTCGACGAGGTCACCATCCTCTGGATCTCCGAGGGCATGAGTTGCGACGGGGACACCGTGTCGATGACGGCCTCCGGTCAGCCGGCGATCGAGGACATCGTCCTCGGGCTCGTTCCCGGTCTGCCGAAGGTGAACCTGCACAACAAGGTGTTGTCGCCGGCGGCCGGTGGCGAGGAGTTCCTGGCGCCGTACCGGAAAGCGGCTCGTGGGGAGATGACCGAGCCGTTCATCCTGGTCATCGAGGGGTCGATCCCGAACGAGAACATCAACGGCGACGGGTACTGGACGTCGTTCGGCAATGACGAGCGCACCGGTGAGCCGCTGACCTTGAACTGGTGGATCGACCAGCTGGCGCCGAAGGCGTGGGCGGTGGTCGCGGCCGGCACCTGCGCGACGTACGGCGGGATCCACGCCATGGCGGGCAATCCGACGGGGTGCATGGGCCTGGCCGACTATCTCGGGTGGGACTTCCGGTCCCAAGGCGGGCTGCCGATCGTCAACGTGCCCGGCTGCCCGATCCAGCCGGAGAACTTCATGGAGACCCTGACCTGGGTGCTCTACCACGCCGCCGGCTCGGCGCCGCCCCCGCCGCTGGACCACATGCTGCGGCCGCAGTGGCTGTTCGGCAAGACCGTGCACGAAGGCTGCGACCGGGCCGCCTACTACGAGCAGGCCGACTTCGCGAAGGACTACAACTCGCCCAAGTGCCAGGTGAAGATCGGCTGCTGGGGGCCGGTCATCAACTGCAACGTCCCGAAGCGAGGCTGGATGGGCGGTGTGGGTGGCTGCCCCAACGTCGGTGGCATCTGCATCGGCTGCACGATGCCGGGATTCCCCGACAAGTTCATGCCGTTCATGGACATGCCGCCCGGTGGCAGCCTGTCCACGCTGCTCATCAAGCCGTACGGCGCGCTGATCCGCCGTATGCGCGGCATCACCAACGTCACCGCCAACCGGGAACCGAAGTGGCACCACAACGGCCCGGAACTCACCAGCGGCTACAACCCCCGCTGGCGCCCGTACGGCCCGGCGGACCCGCGCCGTCACGCAGCAGAGGAGAGGAACCGACCGTGACCGCGACGAAGCCGAAGCCGGCCGCCGGCCAGAAACCCGGCGAGCTGGTGGAGATGGCGTGGGATCCGATCACCCGGATCATCGGCAACCTCGGCGTCTACACGAAGATCGACTTTGCGAACCGCGTGGTCGCCGAATGCCACACCACGTCATCGCTGTTCCGCGGCTACTCGGTGTTCATGAAGGGCAAGGACCCGCGGGATGCCGGCTTCATCACCAGCCGGATCTGCGGCATCTGCGGCGACAACCACACGACCTGCTCCGTCTACGCGCAGAACATGGCGTACGGAATCAAGACCCCGCCCCTCGCGGAGTGGATCATCAACCTCGGCGAGGCCGCCGAGTACATGTTCGACCACACCCTCTTCCAGGACAATCTCGTCTTCGTCGACTTCTGCGAGGCGATGGTCAAGCAGACCAACCCGAGCGTGCTCGCCCGCGCCGAGAAGACCGCCGCACCGGGCCGGGACATCCACGGCTACCGGACGATCGCCGACATCATGCGGGCCTACAACCCGTTCGAAGGCGAGGTCTACAAGGAGGCACTGAAGGTCAGCCGGACCACCCGGGAGATGTTCTGCCTCATGGAAGGCCGGCACGTCCACCCGTCGACGGTTTATCCCGGCGGCGTCGGCACCATGCCGCAGCCGACCCTGTTCACCGACTACCTGAGCCGGCTGATCAGCATCCTTGACTTCGTCAAGAAGGCCGTCGCCATGAACGACGACATCTTCGACTTCTGGTACGAGGCGCTGCCCGGCTACGAGGAGGTCGGCCGCCGCCGGGTCCTGCTCGGCTGCTGGGGCGCGTTCCAGAACCCCGACGTCGTCGACTACCG
>JBARAE010000186.1:0-8354 GCA_049791715.1 Micromonospora sp. | reverse complement strand
CCTTGACGCCGCCAGACGGGTCGCGGACCCGCCCGATGTTTCGGCAACCGACACCCGAGAGCGAGCCGAAGGAGTGAGCCGATGAGTCCGGCACTGGTGATCGAGCGGCTCTGGTCGGTTCATGAGGTGGCGGCCTATCTTCGGGTGCCCGTGGAAACGCTTTACCAGTGGCGCAAGCGCAAGTACGGTCCGCCGGCCGCTCGGGTCGGCAAGCACCTGCGCTACGACCCTGAGGACGTGCGGGCGTGGTTCCGCGAGAGGGCGGCCTGAACGATGGCACACATCGAGGACCGCTGGTATCGGACGGTGCGACACCCGAACGGGCGTACTGAGCGGGTGAAGTCGGCTCTGTTCGGCAAAGGGCTTCGGTATCGGGTGCGGTACATCGGCCCTGATGGGCGCGAGCGCAAGAAGTCGTTCCCTGACCGGGCTAAGCGCGATGCTGAGGCTTTCTTGGTCTCCATCGAGTCGGACAAGCTGCGGGGGGCGTACGTCGACCCGGCCGCCGGCCGAATGGCCTTCGGTGAGTACGCCGAGGAGTGGTTGCGCACTCGGGCCTTCGATGAGTCGTCGCGGGAGAGCACGGAGATCCGGGTGCGGCGGCACATCCTGCCCTTCTTTGGGCACCGTCAGCTTTCGGCAATCAAGCCTGGGCACGTCCGGGAGTGGGACCGCAGCCTTGTAGGTGTCCTCGCTGCCTCGACGCGTGCGGTTGTGTTCACCCATCTGCGCACGATTCTTGCCGCGGCCGTTGATGACGAGCGGATCGCCAAGAACCCCTGTTCCGCGCGTTCGGTCAAGCCACCGCGGCCGGGGGAGCGCCGGGTGGTGCCCTGGAAGCTGCACGAGGTGACCGGCATCCGAGCTGGCCTGCCTGAGCGGTACCGCGTGATGGTCGACATCGCCGCCGGCCGCGGGCTTCGTCAGGGCGAGGTGTTCGGCCTGGCCGCCGACGACATCGACGCGGACGGCGGTTGGCTGCACGTCGTCCGCCAGGTCAAGTTCGTGCGGTCCCGGCTGGTGTTCGGCCTGCCCAAGACTGACCGTGATCGTCGGGTGCCGTTGCCAGGCTCGGTCGCCCGGGCGCTGCGTGACCACCTGGCATGCTTCCCGCCCGTGGCAGTGACCTTGCCCTGGGAGGATCCGGCCAGCAGCGAGCGTCGCACGGGGTCGCTGGTGTTCACCACGACCAGGGCGCACGCGATCCGCCGTAGCCAGTTTGACGAGCGGGCGTGGCGTCCGGCTGTTGCGGCTGCCGGCATCGTGCCGACCCGCACCACCGGCATGCACGCCCTGAGGCACTTCTACGCCTCGGCGCTCCTGGACGCGGGGGAGAGCATCAAGGCGCTCGCCTCTTACCTGGGCCACACCGATCCCGGCTTCACGCTGCGGACCTACACGCACCTGATGCCGTCGAGCGAGGAGCGGACCCGGCGGGCGATCGACGAGCTGTTCGGCATCGAGGAGGAGGCGTGACGCCCTACAGACGCCCTGACGGGTGGTTGCGGTGGTGTTTCCGCAGTTCAGCGCCGGTGGTGCGTCCAGTATCCGGCGTACAGGTCGACTCGTCCGTCGCCCACCAGGCCAGCCGCTGTCACACCGCGGCTGGCCTGCTGTTTCTTCGGGTACTGGTCGCTTGGCCTGTGTCACCTCGTGGCCTCGATGCACCGGGACGTCCGGGCACCGCTCAGAGGGACTGGGCCAGGTTGACCATGTTTCCGTCCGGGTCGTGGACGTGGGCGACTCGTTGTCCCCACGGCATGTCGGTCGGCGGGCCGAGCACGCGTCCGCCGGCCGGCTCCACCCGGTCCAGCAAGCCGTCGACGTCGTCGACGTCCACGCTCAGCAGGATCCGTTGTGGTGCGGACAGGTCGGTCGTCGCCTCGTTGACCAGTCCGACTTCGGAGTCGCCCAGCTTCAGGCCGACGAAGAAGGCGGGCCCGTCGTCCGGGAATCGACGCACTTCCACCGCGCCGAGGAGGCGCTCGTAGAACGTCTGCAGCCGGGTCAGGTCGGGTGTGGTGATGATGGGCTGGACACTCGTCACGTGTGCTCCTCCGGTTTGCGTCTGAGCCGCTGACTGGTGATACGGGCCGGCGCTGCGGAACTCATCGGTATGACAGGCGCTCTTCCAGCGGTCGGGAAGCCTCGGCTGGAGAGCCGAACAGCGGGATCAGCCGGTCGGTGTCGAGGTAGGTGGTGATGCCGACGATCAGACCCTCGAACACGTCGAGAAGGACGAGCCCGAACGGCACGTACTCGCCGTCGGCGCCGGGCCGCATCTGCCAGAACGCCGGCGAGCCGTTCGCCGCCGCCGGAACAAGGCGTGCGCCTGCACACGACGCGTGGGGATCCAGTAGCGCCTGCCGGATCTGGTCGTGGCCCCGAAGCCACCACATGAAGGGCGGCATCGATATCGTGGCATCCTCGTGGAGCAGAGCCACGAGCGACGTGATGTCGTGGCGCTCGAACGCGGTGCAGTAGCGGGTGAGTAGCTCGCGCTGGGCCTGGTCGGACGGCCGGTATGGTTCGCCGGGCCTGAGGTGGACTGCCTTGAGCGTCGACCGTGCCCGCTGCAACGCGCTGGTCACCGATGCGACGCTGGTTTCCAGGAGGTGTGCGACCTCCTCGGCCTTCCAGCACAACACGTCACGAAGGATCAGCACGGCCCGTTGCCGAGGCGGCAGGTGCTGCAGCGCGGCGACGAACGCCAGGCGGATCATCTCGCGCTGCACGGCCAGCTCTTCCGGGTTGCCGTTCATCGGCAGGGCCGCAGCGTCGGGAATCGGCTGGATCCACAGCTGCTCCGACGTCGGCTCCCCGATGCCCTGCCCGGCGTCCGTTGCCGGGCTGAGATCCATGGCGAGGGCCCGGCGTTGGGCGCTGCGGAGCATGTCGAGGCAGATGTTCGTCGCGATGCTGTAGAGCCACGTGCGCAACGACGCCCGGCGCTCGTCGTAGCGGTCGAACGACCGCCAGGCGCGCACCAGCGTCTCCTGCACCGCATCCTCGGCCTCAGCGCCGGAGCCGAGCATCCGGTAGCAGTAGGCGATCAACTCGGTCCGAAACGGCTCCAACCGGGAGCTTGTCTCGCTCGTCGCGACCATCCCGTGACTGTAGTGCGCCGTCGTGACCACGCGGCGGCGGTGACCGATGAGTTTCGGGCCTCTGGCGCGTACCCATTGAGAGAGCCCGCGCGGCGGGCCGTAGGCCGAGAAGAGGCATGAAATGACCGAAGACGACCTTCGGGCCGCGGTGGTGGCGGAGCGCCGGGAACAGGCGGATCTGCTCGCCGGGCTCCGCCCCGATCAGTGGGAAGCGCCCACGTTGTGTGATGGCTGGAGCGCGCGCGAGGTCGTCGCCCACACCACGATGCCCTTTCGGACCTCGCTGGCGCGGACGTTGGTCGAACTGGCGAAGGCGCGCGGAAGCGTCAACCGGATGGCCGATCACTGCGCGCGCCGCGACGCGGCCCAGTTGCCGGCCGAGAGGCTGCTCGCGTCGCTGCGGGACAACATCGCCCATCCCTGGACACCTCCCGGCGGAGGGGTTCACGGGGCGCTCTCGCACGACGTCATCCACGGACTCGACATCACGGTGGGCGTGGGGCTGGACCGACAGGTTCCACCGGAACGGGTCGCCATGGTGCTGGCCGGGATGCGGCCGAAGAACATCGCGTTCTTCGGCGCGGACCTTGCGGGGGTCACGCTGCAGGCCACTGACCTCGATTGGAGCCACGGCACGGGAACGCCGGTTCGGGGCCTCGCTCAGGATCTGCTGCTCGTACTGTGTGGGCGCCGCCTGCCGCCGGGACGACTCGAGGGCGAGGCGGCGACGCGGTTCTCCCGATAGCCGCCGACCCTTGCCGACAGCGAATCGTGGGCACCGCGCAACCGGTCGACGCGGGAACTTACCGGCCGGTAACATGCGTCCATGCCCGTCTACGCCCTCGCGCAGATCTCCATCCACGATCGACCGCGGTACGACCGTTACGTCGCCGCGTTCATGCCCGTCCTGCTCCGCTACCGCGGACGGCTCGTCGCCGCCGACGAGTCGCCGCGGGTGGTGGAAGGGACCTGGCCGTACGACAAAGTGATCCTCATGGCGTTCGACAGCCGGGAGGACTTCGAACGGTGGTCCACCTCCCCGGAGTACCGCGAGATCTCCCGTGACCGGGAGGCCGCCACCGAGGGTGTGGTCCTGCTGGTCGACGGGATCCCCGAGCCCCGCTGAGCCGCGACGTGTCCGGGCGTCGCGGGATCGGACCGAGCAGGCCATCGCGGCACCGAAACCTTGACCGACACCCGCCTCATGGCCGTCGAGCGGGGAGCGGACCCGCCAGGCGCCTGGAACCAGCCGCCTGGCTTGCGTCTGGCGGGAGCCCGGCTCAGGAGGCGGCGACGGTGACCGCGGAGAGGCCGAGCCAGGAGGCCAACGCTTCCAGTTCCTCGTGCACGGCCCTGGTCATCTCATCGGTGAACGGGACGTCCTGGTGGATGGCGTCCACCCGGAGGACCGACCTCTTGCGATCGGCCGTCGCGTCCACCTTGCCGATGAGCCGATCGTGGTGCAGGACGGGCAGCGCGAAGTAGCCCCACCGTCGGTTGGCCTTCGGGACATACATCTCCAGGCGGTACTCGAAGTCGAAGAGTTCGAGGGCCCGCTTGCGGTCGTGCACCAGGCGGTCGAACGGCGACAGCAGCGCGGTGCGCCCGGCGAACGGCTGGCCGACCGCCGTCGGGTCGACCCGCCACACGCCGGTGGTGCCCTCGATCTCCGCCGGCTCCCCGGCCCGGCCGACCACCGACGCGCGGGCCACACCGAGGGACCGCAGAAGTCGTTCGTCGCGTGCGATGCGGGCCTCGTCCGCGGGCAGGACCGCCGTGCCGGTCGGGTAGACCCGTTCGGCCAGATCCCACCGGCGCTGCCGGCCCACCCGGCCGGCGATGGCGATCTCACCCCGCGCAGCGAGGAACTCCAGCATCTGGGTGACGTTGCGGTTGTTCGTCCAGCCGGTGGACGGCCACGGCACATCGCTGCGGTCCGGCACGTCCCGCGACAGCAGCGGCCCGGATTCCCGCAGCAGGTCCAGGATGTATCGGCGGAAGGAGTCATTGGCCGCCAGCCAGTCGCGCCGCCGGGCGTCCTCCGGCCACGCCGCCATGTCGGCGAGGTGAAGACCGAGGTCGGTCATCGGCCGCACCATCGCCCGATGTTCGAAGAGCGCCCGGTCCCCCTCGGCCGCCTGCTGCAGGTGGTCCGGGTGGTACGCGGCGCCGAGCCGGCTCCAGGCGACCAGGTCGGCGCTGGGTGCCACGGCGGCCGTCGGATCCAGCTGCAGGAACGTCAGTCGGTGCACCACCGCCAGCAGGTCGGTCGGTCGCCGCGCGGCGAGCATCTGGGCGCGGACCGCGATGCGCCGGGCCTCGGCACGGCCAAGCCGGTGAGTCATGCGGGGAGGCTAGTGCCCCGCTCCGACATCAGGGGTCCACGCGTGTCAGGGGTACCCCTATGTAGAGTTTCGATATACGGTAGCGCTCATGCGGATGACCATTCCGGTGGCGAAGGTGCTGTCGGCACTCCTCGCCGACCCGGAGGCCGAGCAGTACGGCCTCGACCTGATGAAGGTCACCGGCCTGCCCAGCGGCACCCTCTACCCGGTGCTGCACCGACTCCAGGCGGCCGGCTGGCTCACCGCCGACTGGGAGGAGATCGACCCCGCGGCGGCCGGCCGGCCTGCTCGCCGCTACTACCGGCTCACCGCCGAGGGGGTCCGCGCCGCCCGGCAGGCCCTGGCCGAGCTGCGTGCCCTCGCCCCGGACGGCCGCCCGTCCTGGGGTGGCGCCGAGCCGACGGGAGCCCCGGCCTGGTGACCCGGCGGCTGGCGGAGCTCCTGCTGCGTACGGCGATCCGGCGCTGGCCCGCCGGACTCCGCGACGACCTGCGTCGAGAGTGGGCCGCCGAACTGCACGTGCTCGCCGAGCGCAGGGCCCGGCTCCGGATGCTGCACTTCGTTGGCAGCCTGGCCACGAGCCGTGCGGCGACCGCCCTCGTCGACCGCACCGTCTTCCACCGGCAGCTCCGGCGCACGGCCGGCGCGCTGCTGCTCGCCCCACCCGTCTGCGTCGGCGCCGTAGCGTTCGCTGCCGTTCTGACGGGCCTGGCGTACGGCCGCATCGCGACCACGGTCAGCTGGGCGGCGGCGATCCAACTGCCCCTGTGGTCGGTGCTGACCATCGGGTTCGGCGTGCTGCTGGCGGTGCTCGCCGGGCGCTGGGCCGCGCGCGCCCTGCGGACCGGTCCGCTCGCCACCGCCCTCGGTGTCGTGCTGCCGCTGGGCCTCACCGCGCTGCTGGTCGCGTACGGCCTCGACGACGGTCCGGGCCTTGCCCGCCGCGTGCCCGGGCTCCTGCTCTGGCTCGCCGGGCTGACCCTGGCGCTCTGGGCCGCCACCACCCTGGCCCGCCGGGGCCGGCGTCGCCTCGCGTGGACCGTCGGCATCCTCGCGGCCCTCGTGGCCGCGGACGTGGCGGTGGTCCTCACCGTGCTGGCCGGTATCCCCGCCACCGATCCGGGCCCGCTCGTCGACGGTGTGCCGCCGGACGCGGTCGACCGGGTCTCCGCTCCGCTGTGGCTGTTCACCTGCTGGGCGGACTCCTCCTTCGGGCTGCCCCGGCCGACGCCGTGGGAACGGTTCCTCATCACCGACCGGGTGCTGGTCGAGGCGTACTTCTACCTGGCCTGCACGCCCTACGCGCTGGCGTACGCGATCCGGGTCGCCGGGCCGGAGACACCGCCACCGCTCGACGTCGCGTCCGCCGAGCCGCTCCCGTCCCGGGCCTGAACCCCGACCAACCCGGTTCGCGGGTTTTCCCGTTCCGCCTCGGCCGGCACGGAGCAGTTCTACTGTGGAGGACATCGGCGGCTATTTGTGGCGATCCGGTGGCGGCCGGGTGCTTCGCGGTGCACAGTGATCTCATGAGCGACAGCGGAAGTGGTGCGCACTACTACTGGTGTACCCGACACCACCGGGTCGAGACCGATGCCGACGTGTGCCCTGCCAAGCACGTTCTCGGGCCGTACGCCTCAGCCGCCGACGCGGAGAACGCCCTGCAGAGGGTGCAGGAGCGCAACGAAGCGTGGGAGGCCGAGGACGCCCGTTGGGCCGGGGAGGACAGGTAGACGGCGCGGGACCGCCCGCGTCGAGGCACTCCGTGCTCCGCGAGGGCGAGAGCACGTCCCCAAGGAGGGAACCGAGATGGCCGAAGCACAAAAGGCCACCACCCGCCCGGCCGCCGACCGTACGACCGCGAAGAAGACCGCGAGGGGGGCGACGGTCACCAAGGCGTCCGCGAACGCCTCGGGCGCCGGGGCCGGTCGGGTCCCGGCGAAGCAGGCGGTCGCGAAGAAGGCTGCCACCAGGAAGACCGTGGCGGCGGCGACCAGGGCCCCGGCGAAGAAGGCCCCGGCCACGAAGACCACGGCGAAGAAGGCCCCGGCCACGAAGACCGCCGCCAAGAAGACCACGGCGGCGAAGAGGACCGCCGCGGCGAAGGAGGCCCCGGCGAAGACCACGGCGGCGGCGCGGAAGACCGCGACGGCGAAGAAGGCCCCCGCGAAGAAGGCCCCGGCGAAGACCACGACGGCGGCGCGGAAGACCGCGGCGGCAAAGAAGGCTCCCGCCAAGAAGACCACAGCCGCGGCGAAGAAGGCCCCCGCGAAGAAGACCACCGCGAAGACCACGGCGGCGGCGCGGAAGACCGCGGCGGCGAAGAAGGCTCCCGCCAAGAAGACCACGGCCGCGGCGAAGAAGGCGCCGGCGAAGAAGACCACCGGCACCCGGACCATCACCACCACGGGTAGGAAGACCACCACGGCGAAGAAGACCGGGGTAGCGGCGAAGCGGACGACCGCGAAGACGACCGCGGCGGCGAATAAGGTCGCGGCCAAGAAGACCGCCGCGAAGAAGGCGCCCGCCACGAAGGCCACCGCGAAGACGGCGCCGGCGAGGAAGACGGCAGCGGCCACCACCCGCAAGGCGGCGGCGAAGAAGGCGTCGGCCGGCGTCGGGGGCCTCGAGGCGAGGACGAGCACCTCGACCGGTACCCACAAGCGGATGACCGCAGCCCGCAAACCCGCCGGTACGAGGGTCGTCGCCGGCCGTTCCACCGCCAAGCCGGGGGGCGCGCGCAAGGCTGCGGGCTGACGTCGCGGGGCCGGCGCCACCGGCGTACGCCGTGCCGGTGAGCGGATCGCGCGGGGCGCTGTCAGGATGTCCCCGTGGTGATCCGACGCGTACTCGCGCCCCGCATCGACTTCGGCGCGCTGCGCCGCGAGCTGGGACTGCCCGAGGG
>JBARAE010000185.1:0-7176 GCA_049791715.1 Micromonospora sp. | reverse complement strand
CCACCCCGTCCGCCGAGGGTCCGGCGGGGGCCCGGAACGGGTACGCCGGCGGCAGGCTGGGAGCCCACCGCCGGCGACCGGTACGTCAGATCTTGGCGACCTGGTTGAAGTTCAGCTCGACCGGCGTCTCCCGGCCGAAGATCGACACCAGCACCTTGAGCTTCTGCTGGTCGGCGTTGATCTCGCTGATCGTCGCCGGCAGCGAGGCGAAGGCACCGTCGGTGACCGTGACCGAGTCGCCGACCTCGAAGTCGAGGACCTTGACCTCGGGCTTGGCCTTCTTCTCCACGGCCTCGACCGCGGGAGCCAGCCACTTCAGCACCTCGTCGAGGCTCAGCGGCGCCGGGCGGTCGGCCCGGTCCGTCGCCCCGACGAAGCCGGTCACCCCGGGGGTGTTGCGGACGCAGGAGTAGGACTCCGCCGTCAGCTCCATCCGGACCAGGATGTAGCCCGGAAAGACCTTCGCCTGGACCTGCGACCGCTTGCCATTCTTGACCTCGACCTCTTCCCGGGTCGGCACCTCGACCTGGTAGATGAAGTCCTCCATGTCGAGGGAGGTGATCCGGGTCTCGAGGTTGGTCTTGACCTTGTTCTCGTAGCCGGCATAGGAGTGCACCACGTACCAGTCGCCGGGGGCGTAGCGCAGCTTCTGGCGCAGCTCGGCGACCGGGTCGTACTCCTCGTCGGTCGGCTCAGTGGTCGGGATTTCCGGCTCGCTGGCGGCCTCGACCGACTCATCGTTGGCCGCCGTCGCCACCGTGGACTGCTCGTCCCGGGTCTCGGCGGTCTCGTCGTACTCAGGCACGCTCGCTCACTTCCGTCACTATCGGCACAGTCAGCCGGTCAGCTGGGGTTGCCGAAGACCCACAGCACCGCCCTTGCGAAGCCGAGATCGAGGAAACCCACGATCGCCAGCATCACCGCGACGAAGCTGACCACCACGGCCGTGTAGGTCAGCAGCTCCTTGCGGGTCGGCCAGATGACCTTACGCAGTTCGGCCACGACCTCGCGGAAGAAACGCGCGATGCGGGCGAAGAGTCCCACCCGCTCGGCGTCCTTCCGGGTCTTCCGGTCGGCCGACTCGGCGCGGGCCCGCGAGCGGGTCGCAGTGCCACCCCGGGAAACCGGCTCGTCCGCCCCGGTGGCGTCGTCGTCGGCCACGTCGTCGACGACCGCGTCCTCACGCAGACGCTCGTCGCCGGCGTCCTCGCCGCGCCGCTTGCTCTCGGCCACTTCGCCCTCCGTGCGGGATATCGGGTCGCACGCCGATGGGCGTGCGCAGCGTGTGATCACGCCGGCCGGACCAACCGTCCCGCGACGGGCCGCGGCCGGCGGACCAACCGGGAAGGCCCCGACTGCCTCGGAACCACCCCGCCGGTGCCACCACCACGGGCCGGACGCCGCCGTTCGGCGGCGCGACCCACGGGAACGGTCAGGCCTGAGGCGCAGGGGTGACAGGACTTGAACCTGCAGCCTGCGGTTTTGGAGACCGCTGCTCTGCCAATTGAGCTACACCCCTGTGCGGCAACTCTCGCCCCGCTCGACCACGCACGGCCGAGCAGGGGTCACTTGCCCCACGGCGGACCAGTGTACGGGTAGTCGCACGACTTTCCCAACCGGTCTACCCCTGACGCGTCGGAGCGCCCCTCAGCGGGCCGTCCGGACGGTCGCCCGAGCCTGCGAGAGCACCTTCTCCCCCTGGCAGGTGGCCGTCACGTCAAGCCTGGTCAGGCCGTCCTCGGTGACCTCCTTGACCACCGCGCTGACCTCGATCTCGGTGCCCTGGTCGTCGTCCGGCACCACGACCGGCCGGGTGAACCGGACGCCGAAGTCGACCACCGCGTCCGCCGCGCCCGCCCAGGTGGTCACCGCCCGGCCGACCAGGGCCATGGTGAACATCCCATGGGCGATCACCCCGGGCAGACCCACCTTGGTGGCGAACCGGTCGCTCCAGTGGATCGGGTTGAAGTCGCCCGAGGCGCCCGCGTAGCGGACCAGGTCCGCCCGGGTCACCCGGAACGTCTGGGTGGGCAGTTCCATGTCAGGCCTCCCCGCGTACGACGATCTTGGACCAGACCGCGACCACCGGCTCGCCGGCGGCGGTCGTGACGTCGGTGCGGGTGGTCAGGAAACCGTGCCCGCCCCGGCTGGTGATCTCCTCGATGGTGTTGAGGCAGACCAGCTCGTCACCGGCCACCACGGGACGGGTGTACGCGAACCGCTGGTCGCCGTGCACCACGCGGCTGTAATCGACGCCGAGGGCCGGGTCCTCGATGATCTGCCGGCTGGCGGACATGGTGACCACCACGGGGAAGGTCGGCGGGGCGATCACGTCGGGGTGCCCGAGCGCGCGGGCGGCCTCCGGGTCGTGGTGGGCCGGGTCGGTGGCGCCGATCGCTGTGGCGAACTCGCGGATCTTTTCTCGGCCCACCTGGTAGGGGGCGGTCGGCGGATACGTCCGGCCGACGAAGGACGGGTCCAGAGACATGCCGCGAACCTACACGGAAAGCACGAACGCCGATCCGTACGGGCCGGCGGCTCGGGGGCCGCCGTCCCGTGGATCGGCGTTCGGAGGTGCTGCGTGACCCGGCCGGCTCATGCCGGCCGCGGGTCAGCGGGTCTCGCGGTGGATGGTGTGCTTGCCGTCCCGGGGGCAGAACTTCTTCAGCTCGATGCGGTCCGGGTCGTTACGACGGTTCTTGCGCGTGATGTAGTTGCGCTCCTTGCACTCCACACACGCCAAAGTGATCTTCGGCCGGACATCGGTAGCCTTCGCCACGGCGGAGTGCCTTCCTCGCTAACGGACAACAACTACGGCGCATCAGCCTACGCGCTGATGGCGCGGACATGCAAAGTGGGCGCCTGGGGCGCCCATCACACCGACCACCGGGCAGTCCGGAGGACGAGAGTAGCGGTGGCCGGACTTGAACCGGCGACACAGCGATTATGAGCCGCTTGCTCTGCCATCTGAGCTACACCGCCGTGGCGGGTCCAGCCGGACCCTTTGAGCCCCCTTACGGAATCGAACCGTAGACCTTCTCCTTACCATGGAGACGCTCTGCCGACTGAGCTAAGGGGGCCTGCCCGATCACCCCGATGGGGTGGCGCGCAGAGGAAACAGTACACGACCCCGGCGCGCAGGTGAAATCGGATCCCCCGATACCGGGCATGATCCGCGTCCGCCCAGCTCAGAGCAGGGTCACCGAGCGGTCCTGGACGACCCGCAGCCGGGGCGCCTCGACCCCGGGGGTCGCCTCCGGCTCCGCCTGGGCGCCGAACCAGGCCTCCAGCCGCTCGTACGGCAGCGGACGGCTGAACAGGAAGCCCTGCCCGATCTCGCAACCGATGTCCTGGAGCAGTTCGAGGGTCAGCTCGCTCTCCACCCCCTCGGCCACCACCGCGAGGCCGAACTGCTGGGAGAGGGTGACCACGGCATTGACGATCGCCAGGTCACCGGGATCCGTCGCCATGCCCTGCACGAACGACCGGTCCACCTTCACCTCGTGCACCGGGAGTCGGCGCAGGTACGCCAGGGACGAGGACCCGGTGCCGAAGTCGTCCACCGAAAGCCGTACGCCGAGGTCGCGCAGCCGGCGCAGGGCCGGGATCGGCCGGTCGGTGCCGTCCAGCACCCCCGCCTCCCGGATCTCGAAGGTGAGCCGGTGCGGCGGCACCCCGTACTCGTCGAGCAGCTCGCGTACCTGGTCCGGGAAGCCGGGGTCGGTGAGCGTACGGGCGGCGAGGTTGACCGCGACGGCGAGCGGCTGCCCGCCGTGCGTCCAGTCCCGGCTGCGCCGCAGCCCCTCCCGGAGCACCACCTCGGTGAGGCGGCCCAGCTGGCCGGTGTGCTCGGCCACCGCGACGAAGTCCTCCGGCGCGACGATGCCGTGCGTGGGGTCCTCCCAGCGCGCCAGGCACTCGACCCCGACCAGCCGTCGGTCCCGCAGCGTCACCTTGGGCTGGAAGTAGACCTCCAGCTCGCCGTCGTCAAGCGCGCGGCGCAGGTCGCCGGCGAGGCCGAGGCGGCGCAGCGACCGGGACTCCAGCGCCGGGTTGAACAGCTGCACGTTGCCCGGCACCGACTTCGCCGCCGTCGCGGCCAGGTCCACCCGTTGCAGCAGGGTGGCGGCTTCGCTGCCGTGATCCGGGTGTACGGCCACCCCGACGGCGGTGTCGACGTCCAGGGTGAGCGCGTCGAAGACCATCTCGTCGCGGATCTGCTCGCGCAGCTGGGCGGCCAGCTCCATGGCTGCCTCGGCGTTCTCCAGCCGCAGCATCACCAGGAACTCGTCGCCCCCGGCCCGACCCACCAGGGCCGACGACGGGGCGCAGGCGCGCAGCCGCTCGGCCACCTCGACCAGGACCTTGTCCCCCGCCGCGTGGCCCAGGGATTCGTTGACCTGGCGCAGCCCGTCCACGTCGAAGAGGAGGACGGCGACCACCTCGCCGGGCGCACAGATCTTGACCGCCTCGCCCAGCGCCGCGATGATCCGGCGGCGGTTGGGCAGCTTGGTGAGCGCGTCGTGGTACGCGTCGTGGCGCAGCCGGTCGACCAGGCGGGAGTTCTCCAGCGCGACCGCGGCGTGCGCGGCGACCGTCTCGAAGATCGGAATGTCCGCCGGGGTGAAGTGGCCGACGTCGCTGAGTCTGTTAGCCACCTCCAGCGTGCCGATCACGGCCTGCCCCGAGCGGAGCGGCACGACGATTGCGTCCTTCACTCGCTGGTCGTTCAGTTCCCTTCGCAGCTCGACGTCGCCGCCGAGCTCGCGGCCGACCGACGTCGTTCGCCCCGACTCGTAGGCGCTCTGCCGCAGGACCGCCGGCGTGAGGGCGACATCCAGCAGCCCCCGGTCGTCCAGCCGGGCACTCAGCAGCACCTCGGGATGACGACCCTGGGCGGGGAGCCAGAGGGTCGCGTACTCGGCCTGCATCAGCGCCCGGATCCGACCGAGGAGGACATCCGCGAGATTCCCGTTCTGGCCGCTCTCGGTCATCGCCCGGGTCAACTCGTACATATTACCGAGGGTGCGGTGCTGGCGGAGGAACTGTGAGTACGAGCGGTAGAACAGGACGACCGCGACCGCCAAGACGGCGATCAGGACCACCGACCACCAGGTGGATTCGATCGCGATCAGAACGACCAGCCCGACGACCACGTTGATCGCGGACACCACCTGGGGCGCCGGGGCCGTCCTGATGACTTCCCAACCGGCCTGCCAGCCGTGCAGGAGGCTGATGACTCCCGAGATCGCCAGAAGGCTGAACAGCGTATTGACACTGACCACCAGGAACAGAGCCAGCCAGGTCTTCGGCGCTACCCCGTGGAGAGGAGGTAGGGCCAGGAGCACGATGCCCGCGAGCGACGCGGCGGCGGCCGTCCTCGCCAGATTGAAACAGACCTTCGGCAGGCTGAGCCGACGCCGGATCTGGCCGATGAGGGCGGCCAGAACAGCGATAAGTACCACCGTCAGCGGCGGTAGCAGATAGAACGCCAGGACTAGCGGGATCTCGGTGACGATGACCTCGATCGCCTGCCGCTGCACTACCACCTGCAGCACCTGCGTGCTGGCCGCAACCATGGCGACGAAGAGGGCACCAGCGACCAGCAGGTTGCCGGGCGGTGGTGTGCCCGCGACCGCGAGGAGGAGGCAGCAGGCCACGGCCATCAACGCCAGCGGCGCAGTAATGATCCAGGCCTGCTCGGTACTCCTACGTGCTGCGGGTGGGCCGGCTACCATCCCGCTCCCTCATGACTGGTGCAGCGAGAATGACCTATCGGCCGACGACCGCGTGGGCGCTCGGCGCGCCCCAGGTGTAGTCGGAAGGCTGGACGACGATGCCGCCCACTACGAGGCTGGCCGCGAACGCGACGGCAGCCGCGAGCGCGACCAGTGCGCCAAGCCGGCGAGGCGTCCGACGAGACATCAGCGTGCTCCTGTCGAGTTGTCGGTAGATGGAGGCTCCATGATGGTGCCACAAGCGGCCGCGGGCCGAAAGCCGACGGACGGCCCATGAGTAATAGCCGACCAGGCCAGCCGTGGACGCGACCTGGCGGGACCGGGCACGGACCAGCCAGCTGCTGGGGCTCCGCACGGATGGTGCCGCTTCCGTACATCGGCGCAAATCCCATCTTTCCGGCAAGGCCGGCGAGCGCTGGCGCGCTTCCGGGGTGCTGCCGACCCACCGGTCGACGATGCGCCACCCAGGCCCGAATTGCCAGGGCCCCGGGTCTGGAAATCCTGCCCGTTGCGCCGAACGCACCCTACGGCCGGACCAGGCGGCCCACGCGATCCGGCACCCGGTCCAGCCAGCATCACTGCCTCAATCCGTCGACAATGGCTCGTCGCCGACCGGAGCATGCAGCGACTTCGTCATGACGAGTTCGCGGCGCACGCCGTCAGGCATCAGATCGCCCAACTCCCCGGTGTAGACGAAGCCGTGCCGGTGGTAGAGCGCGGTCGCTGCCGGGTTCCCCTCCGCCACGGAGAGCCGCAAGACCGCGGAACCCAACCGTCGAGCCCAGCGCTCCACCGCCAGCAGCAGTTCGTCCCCTGCGCCACGTCCCCGGGCTGTCGGCGCGACCCACATCGAGATCAGCTCCATGACGCTCGGATCGTCGGTCGGCACGCCGCTGGCGATCCCCGCCGGCTCGCCGCCGTGGACGGCGACAAGCTTGTACGAGCCGGGGAGGCTCAGCCGGTCGCGCCACCGTTCTTCCCGGTCGCCCTCGCCCTGCCAGTCGGCGAGCTGGGAACCGAACGCGTAGGGCGCCTCAGCTAGCGCTCCCAGCCGCAGCTGTCGCCAGATAGGCCAATCATCGGGAGTCACGGTGCGCAGCTCGATCACATCCCACAGCCTTGCCGATGGGTAAGCCAACCCTCCAGTCAGTTTTGGGCAGGATCGAAACGTCGCCGTTTCCCGCCCGGCCGCTACAGGATCTCCGGACCTCGTGGTGAGCGCCGCCCGTGGATTCGTGCCGAGAGTCGTCCGCCAGCTGGATCTGGGGCATCCGAGCGCGGATCGTGGCAGACATCCTATGTTTTTCGTTGTCAAGAACTGGGGTGGAGATGGGCCCAGGCAGTTGTCTCGTTGTAGGCGGTGCCGGTCTTGAGGCAGCCGTGCAGGATGCCGACGAGGCGATTGCCGAGTTGTCGCAGGGCGGCTTGGTGACCGGTG
>JBARAE010000184.1:0-2260 GCA_049791715.1 Micromonospora sp. | reverse complement strand
CGGCAGAGAAGGGGTCCCCCTTTAACCCCTCGGAAGGGCCCGGTCCGCCAGGGACCGGGCCCTTCCGCATGTGGCGCATCCCTCAGCGCGCGGTGTGGGACCAGCCGTCGGACGACCCCGCCAGGGTGCGAGGATGAAGGCCGGCAGTGTCGCCGGACCGGGCTCGGATCCCGGCCGCGCCGTGCGCCCAGCGCACGGGTCCCCCGTCGGTCCGCGCCCGCTGAAGGGCCCGCTCTCGCCCATGCGGAAGGATCTCGACAACCGTGGCTGACGCACCGACCATCCGGATTCCCGACGACATCAAGCCCGCCGACGGGCGGTTCGGCTGCGGGCCGTCCAAGGTCCGTCCCGCGGCGGTCTCCGCACTTGCCGACGTGTCGACCAGCTACCTGGGCACCTCGCACCGGCAGAAGACCGTCCGTGACCAGGTGGCCCGGCTCCGCCGCGGCATCGCCGAGTTCTTCTCCCTGCCCGAGGGGTACGAGGTGGTGATCGGCAACGGCGGCACCACCGCCTTCTGGGAGGTGGCCACCTTCGGCCTGGTCCGCGACCGGGCCCAGTTCGCCAGCTTCGGCGAGTTCGGGGCCAAGTTCGCCAAGTCGGTCAAGGACGCGCCGTTCCTCGGCGAGCCGACCGTCCGCAAGTCGGAGCCGGGCACCGCGCCGACGCTGGTCGCCGAGGCCGGGGTGGACGTCTACGCCACCCCGCACAACGAGACCTCCACCGGCGTGGCCGTGCCGATCAGCCGGGTCCCGGGCGCCGACGAGGGCTCGCTGCTGCTGGTCGACGCCACCTCGGGGGCCGGCGGCCTGGACGTCAACGTCGGCGAGACCGACGTGTACTACTTCGCCCCGCAGAAGTGCTTCGGCTCGGACGGCGGCCTCTGGCTGGCCCTGATGTCGCCGGCCGCGCTGGCCCGGGCCACCGAGATCGAGGAGTCCGGCCGCTACATCCCGGCCTTCCTCGACCTGGTCACCGCGATCGACAACTCGCGGCTGGAGCAGACGTACAACACGCCGGCGCTGGCGACCATCTTCCTGGCCGCCGAGCAGACCGACTGGATGAACGCGCAGGGCGGCCTGACCTGGGCGGCCAAGCGCACCGCCGAGAGCGCCGGCATCGTGTACGGCTGGGCCGAGCGTTCGGCGGTGGCGACTCCGTTCGTCACCGACCCGACGCTGCGTTCCAACGTGGTCGCCACGATCGACTTCGCCGAGGGGGTGGACGCCTCGGCGATCGCCAAGGCGCTGCGCGCCAACGGCATCGTGGACACCGAGCCGTACCGGAAGCTGGGCCGCAACCAGCTCCGCGTCGCCCTCTTCCCGGCCGTCGAGCCGTCCGACGTGGAGGCGCTGACCGCCTGCATCGACTACGTGGTGGAGCGGCTCTAACCGTTGTCACGGTGGGTGGTCCTGGGAGCTCCGGCGACGACCCACCGTGATCATCGCCGCTGCTCAGTCGCGACATGCCGGGTGTCGCATCCCCCACCTTCGGGTAGAGGGGCGTACGGTAATGCGAGACGCCCGGGTGGCCGGCTCGTGGCGTGACGGCCAGCGAAGCGGGACGGAGGCAACGCTATGCGCCCAGTACGCTTCGTCGCCCTCTCCGAGGACGGCCAGGCCCTGGTGCTCGCCGACGAGGTCGGGCGCCTGCTCGCCCTCCCCATCGACGAACGCGTCGCCTCGGTGCTGCACGCCGAGCCCGGCGCGCCGCCGCTCGCGGTGGTGCCGACCGCCGCCGACCCGGCGCCGTCACTGTCTCCTCGGGACATCCAGGCCCGGATCCGTTCCGGCGAGTCCGCGGAGGACGTCGCCCGGATCGCCGGTGTCCCGGTCGACCGGGTGCTGCGCTACGCCGGCCCGGTGCTGCAGGAGCGGGCCATGCTCGCCCAGCACGCCCGGCGCACCCGGCTCAAGGGGGCCGAGAAGCCGACCCCGCTGGCCGAGGTGGTCCAGGGCCGGCTGGCCCAGCACGGGATCGACACGGAGAAGATCTCCTGGGACGCGTACCGGCGTGACGACGGCACCTGGCGCATCATCGCCACCTGGCCGTCGGGCAAGGCCACCGCGCAGGCGGTCTGGGATCTCGACAAGCTTCGGCAGAACGTCACCCCGCACGACGACATGGCGCAGTACCTCTGCGCCGAGCGTCCCACGCCGATCCTCGGCCAGGAGCCGGCGCCGGAGCGGGGTGGCCACGCGCTGCCCGGACCGTCGCGCGGCGAGCCGAGCCGGGGCGGCGGGCACGGCCTGCCTTCGCC
>JBARAE010000183.1:0-5490 GCA_049791715.1 Micromonospora sp. | reverse complement strand
GTTGAGCTGGGGTGCCTGGATTCGAACCAGGAGCTCAAGACTCCAAAGGTCTGCGGGTTGCCGTTACCCCACACCCCATCGCCGTGTCAAGACTTAGCGGCCCATCGATTCAGGGTCCACGTCATCCGCGATCCGGAACAGCTCGGCGATCATACCTTCGATCCGCCAGTAGAGCTCGCGACTGCGGGGCACATTGATCACCAGACAGCCGCGGTAGTCCGCCCCGGTGTTCCGGCGGACGGTGGCAGGGTTGTGCCGTTTCACCGTCGTGCGGCCGAACCGCTCCACCGGCAACCCGAGTGCCGCCGCCCACCAACCCACCGCAGCATCCGCGTCGGCCGACTCGTGGATGCTGACGTGGTACGTCGGGATGCCCCGTCGAATTCCGCACGCCTCGAGGAAGCGGAGGAACAGCGCGAGCAGCCCCGGATCGCTGTTGATGAACTGCAGCCGGTCCTGCCGCCGCCACGGCTTCGTCTTGGCGCCCTCGCACCAGTAGATGGCGGCGCCGAGGAGCAGCAGATCCCGCTCGTCGAGCGACCCGACCACCTCGGCGGCCCGCGCCTGCTCGGCCGCCTGGGCGGCGTCGCGCGCCTTTCGGTGGGCCGCCCAGCGGGCGTCCGTCATGAGTCGGGAGTGGGCCCGGCGGCGCGCGGCCGCCTCGTCGTCCCGATCCAGGGGCAGGTGCTTCACCCACTGGTACGCCGTCGACTTCGCCACCCCGAGCCGGCGGGCGATGTCGTCGACCGACCGCCCCTCGGCGCGCAGCTCGACCGCCTCGGCGCGCAGGCCGTCCTTGGCGTTCGGCCGTCGGGTCCAGGCTGGCGGCGGCACGCCGCGCAGCGATGCGTACACCCGGTCCCGGCCGATGCCGAGCCGCGCCTGGATCTCGCGGACGGAGAGTTGCTCCTCGCTGCGCAGTCGGCGCGCCTCGGCGGCCAGGGAATCGGTCATGACCCGGATGCTAGAACACGTGTACGACAGCGAATCCATTCACGAACGGAACTGTTCCATGCGATCTAGCAACGGTCTGGTTACGGTGACGTAGGCGTAACCCGTATCGCTGGGAGGTGCCATGTCGACTGCCGTCACCGACCCGAACACCGGACCCAGGCCGCTGACCCAGGGCCACCAGTCCCCGGGCATCCTGATCGCCCTCTGGGCCTTCGTGGTCATCCCGTTCCTCGCCCTGCTCGCTGCGGTCCCGGTCGCCTGGGGTGGCTGGTTGAGCTGGACCGACGTCGCCATCGCCGGCTTCTGGTACGTGCTCTCCGGCCTCGGCATCACCGTCGGCTACCACCGGTATTTCACGCACGGCTCGTTCAAGGCGAAGCCGTGGCTTCGGGTGGCGCTCGCCGTGGCCGGTTCGTTCGCCGTGCAGGGCGAGATCATCCAGTGGGTGGCCGACCACCGCCGACACCACGCCTTCTCGGACGTGGAGGGCGACCCGCACTCGCCGTGGCGGTTCGGGGAGAGCGTCCGGGGGTTGGCCCGCGGCCTCTTCCACGCCCACGTCGGCTGGCTCTTCAACCGGGAACTCTCGAACCGGCGGCGGTTCGCCCCGGACCTGCTCGCCGATCCGGCCACCCGCCGCGTCGACCGGCTCTTCCCGCTGCTGGTGGTGATCTCGGTGCTCGGGCCGGCGCTGATGGGTGGCCTGCTGACCTGGTCGTGGCAGGGCGCGCTGACCGCGCTGTTCTGGGGCGGGCTGGTCCGGATCGCGCTGCTGCACCACGTCACCTGGTCGATCAACTCGGTCTGCCACGTCTACGGTGAGCGGCCGTTCGCCGTACGGCAGGGCGACCGGGCCGCCAACTTCTGGCCGCTGGCGCTCCTGTCCTTCGGCGAGAGCTGGCACAACCTGCACCACGCGGAGCCGACCAGCGCCCGGCACGGCGTCCTGCGAGGCCAGATCGACATGTCGGCCCGGGTGATCTGGCTCTTCGAGAAGCTCGGCGCCGCCTGGGCGGTGCGCTGGCCGAAGCCGGAGCGGGTCAGCGCCAAGCTGATCAAGCCGGCTCAGGGGCGGTAAACCGGTCGGTGCGCCGCGCGGTGGCCTGGCAGGATGGCCGGGTGACGGAGCGGAGGGGCGGGCGGCACGGCAGCACCGCGGCCATGCCCTGCGCGGGTACGGTCGGACGGCACGGCGGCCCCGCCGGGGCGGCGACGTGAGCACGAAGATTCCGCGTCAGGGCGTCACCGAGCGCCAGCGAGGTGACGAGATGACCGAGGTCCCGAAGAATTCCGCGAACGCCCGGCAGCGGGCGGTCCCGGCGGCCAAGCCCAATTCCCGGGTACGGATGTCCGCCGCGCAGCGCCGCGAACAGCTGATCTCGATCGCCCGGCAGATCTTCGCCGAGCGCGGTTTCGACGCCACCTCGATCGAGGAGGTGGCGTCCCGGGCCAAGGTCTCCAAGCCGGTGGTGTACGAGCACTTCGGCGGCAAGGAGGGGCTGTACGCGGTGGTGGTGGACCGGGAGGTCCGGTCGCTGCTGGATCGGATCACCACGGCGTTGACCGCGGGCCACCCTCGGGAGTTGCTGGAGCAGGCGGCGCTGACCCTCCTGACGTACATCGAGGAGGAGACCAGCGGGTTCCGGGTGCTGGTCCGGGAGTCGCCGCTGATGTCGGCGACGGGCAACTTCAGCAGCGTGATGAACGACGTCGCGCACCAGGTCGAGCACATCCTGGGCGCGGAGTTCTCCAGCCGGGGGTACGACCCGAAGCTGGCCGAGCTCTACTCGCAGGCGCTGGTCGGCATGGTGGCGTTGACCGGGCGCTGGTGGCTGGAGGTGCGCAAGCCGCGCAAGGAGACGGTCGCCGCGCACCTGGTGAACCTGGCCTGGAACGGGTTGTCGCACCTGGAGGCGAAGCCGGGGCTGATCACGGTCCGCAAGCCGAGTTGACGAGAGGGTCGTCAGCGGGTGCCGGCCTCGGAGATTGAGTGGTTGCGGCGGGCCCGCTCGGCCTCCGCGTGCTCGGGTGTGCCGATCTTGTCGTAGAGGCCGGTGGCCAGCAGGATCAGCCCGAACAGCATCGACACGATGACCGTCGACATCGAGAAGTTGAGGAAGTTCGCCGAGGTCTGCAGCACCGCCATCATGAGGATGCTGGTGAGCAGGAAGACGACGCCGGCGGTCAGGTTCATGTAGTGGCCGAGGTTGCCCCGGCGGGAGGCGCCGATCAGCAGGAACGCGCCGAAGATGACGGAGACCAGCGAGAACGCCAGGTTGGTGCGGAGCCCGAGCACCCAGTGACCGTCCCGGGCGAAGAGCCCGTCGCCCCAGGTCATGAACGTTCCGTACACCCCGAAGATCAGGATGTAGAGCCCGATGAGCCCGGAGAGGACCCGGTAGAGCGGCCGCGCGGGGTGGTTCACCGGGAAGTGCGGCATGAACTCCTCCAGCCAAGTGACCGATTTCGCCACATTGTCGCCTGGACTGGGAGGGCTTGTCCGCCGAAACGCCGAGGTCGGCCCCGCCGCAGCGCGGTGGGGCCGACCACAGACGCAGTCGAGAGTCAGAGGACGAGGCGGGCCTTCTGCCACGCCTCCTGCTCCTCGTCGGTGCCGACCTTGCCGTACATGCTGGCCAGCAGCAGGACCAGGGCGAGCACCAGCACCACGATCACGGTGATGATGCTCCAGTTGAAGATGTTGGCGTCGGTCTGCAGGAACGCCAGCTCGGCCAGGCCGACGACCAGCAGCGCATACGCCAGCGACTTGTTGATCGCCACGTCGAGGTTGCGGCCGAGCACGGTGCCGGCGAGGATCGCGAGCCCGAGCAGGACGCCCAACAGGGACCAGCCGAGGTTGGTGCCCTGGCCGAAGACCTTGGTGTCGTCCTGGGCCAGGACGTCGTTGCCGGCGCTCGCGATGATGCCGAGCACGCCGAAGACCGCGAAGTACAGACCAACGAGCCCGCCGATCGCCCGGTAGACAGGCCGCGCGGGGTGGTTGACCGGGTTGTGGGACATTCTCTGAGTCTCCAAGACCGTTCGGGTGAGGGGTCGTCAGCGATTGTCCCGCACGTCGGGCTGTGACGCCGCACACCCCCACCCGTGGTGGGTCAGCCGGCCGGCAGTTCCTCGGCGAGGGCGAGCCAGGCCTCCTCGGTGCGCTCCCGCTCGGCCCGCAGCTCCTTGAGTTGGGCGTCGAGGTCGGCGACCTTGGCGTAGTCGGTGGCGTGCGTGGCGAGCTGGTCGAGGAGGGTGGCCTCCTTCTGCTCCAGCTTGCTGACCTGCCGTTCCAGCCGGCTGAGTTCCTTCTTCGCCACTCGGACCTCGGCGGCGGACATGCCGTCCCGAGCCGGGGCGGTCGCGCCCGGGGTGAGGTCGGCGGGCGCCGGGCCGCCGTGCGCGGCGGCCCGGGCGAGGTACTCGTCGACGCCGCCGGGCAGGTGCACCAGCCGTCCGTCACCGAACATCCCGTACGCCGAGTCGGTGACCCGCTCGATCAGGTACCGGTCGTGGCTGGCCACGATGATCGTGCCGGGCCAGGAGTCGAGCAAATCCTCGAGGGCGGCGAGGGTGTCGGTGTCCAGGTCGTTGGTGGGCTCGTCGAAGAGCAGCACGTTGGGCTCGCCGGCGAGCAGCCGGAGCATCTGCAGCCGCCGGCGCTCCCCGCCGGAGAGGTCGCTGACCGGCGTCCAGAGCCGCCGGTCGTCGAAGCCGAAGATCTCGGCGAGCTGGGCGGCGGAGATCTCCCGGTCGCCGAGCTGGACCCGGCGGGCGACCTCCTCGACGGCTTCGAGGACGCGCAGCTGGCCGGGCAGTTCGGCCAGCTCCTGGGAGAGGAACGCGGGCCGGACGGTGGAGCCGGTGGCGAACCGGCCACCCTCGGGGCGGCTCAACCCGGCCAGCATCCGCAGCAGGGTGGTCTTGCCGGCGCCGTTGCGACCGAGGACGGCGATCCGGTCGCCGGGGCCGACCTGCCAGGTGACGTCGTGCAGGATCTCCTTCGGGCCGGCGTGCAGCGTGACCTGCTCCAGGTCGTACACCTGCTTGCCGAGCCGGGCGGTGGCGAGCTTCTGCAGCGACATGGTGTCGCGCGGCGGCGGGACGTCGGCGATGAGCGCGTTGGCGGCGTCGATGCGGAAGCGCGGCTTGGAGGTGCGGGCGGGCGGGCCGCGGCGCAGCCAGGCGATCTCCTTGCGGAGCAGGTTCTGCCGGCGGGCCTCGGTGGCCACTGCGAGCCGCTCCCGTTCCACCCGGGCAAGGGTCCAGGCGGCGAAGCCGCCCTCGTACGCCCGGACGGTCTGGTCGACGACCTCCCAGGTGGTGGTGCAGACCGCGTCCAGGAACCACCGGTCGTGGGTGACCACGACCAGTGCCCCCCTGCGGGCGACCAGGTGGCGGGCCAGCCAGTCGACGCCGCCGACGTCGAGGTGGTTGGTGGGCTCGTCGAGGATGAGCAGGTCGGCGTCGCGGACCAGCAGGGCGGCGAGGGCCACGCGGCGGCGCTCACCACCGGACATCGGGCCGACCGGCTGG
>JBARAE010000182.1:0-2038 GCA_049791715.1 Micromonospora sp. | reverse complement strand
CACCGGAGCCACCTTTCGTTCGCGACTGCGGGGCTCCGCTGCGCTGCACTCCTCGCGCTCACCGGAGCCACCTTTCGTTCGCGACTGCGGGGCTCCGCTGCGCTGCACTCCTCGCGCTCACCGGGCCGGCCGGAGGGTCTCGGCGGCGGCGATCGCGGCGAGCACCGCGGCGGCCTTGTTGCGGGTCTCCTGGTCCTCGGCGGCGGGATCGGAATCGGCCACCACACCCGCGCCGGCCTGGACGTACGCCCGGCCGTCCCGCATCAGCGCGGTGCGGATGGCGATCGCCATGTCGAGGTCGCCGCCGAAGCCGAAGTAGCCCACCGTGCCGCCGTAGAGGCCCCGCCGGACCGGCTCCAGCTCCTCGATGATCTCCATGGCCCGCACCTTCGGCGCGCCGGAGAGGGTGCCCGCCGGGAAGGTCGCGGCGAGCGCGTCGAAGGCGGTGCGGTCCTCCCGCAGCTCCCCCACCACCGTCGAGACGATGTGCATGACGTGGCTGTACCGCTCGATGGTCGCGAACTCGGGCACCTCCACGGTGCCGGGCCGGCAGACCCGGCCCAGGTCGTTGCGGCCCAGGTCGACCAGCATCACGTGCTCGGAGCGCTCCTTCGGGTCGGCCAGCAGCTCGGCGGCGAGCCGGGCGTCGGCCTCCGCAGTCCCGCCGCGCGGTCGGGTGCCGGCGATCGGGTGCAGCAGCGCCCGCCGCCGGCCGTCCACGCCGGTGCTCACCTTCAGGTGCGCCTCCGGGGAGGAACCGACGATGTCGAAGCCGTCGAAGCGCAGCAGGTACATGTACGGGCTGGGGTTCGTGGTGCGGAGCACCCGGTAGACGTCCAGCGGGTCGGCGTGCGTCTCCCGCTCGAAGCGCTGGGCGAGGACGATCTGGAAGCACTCGCCGGCCCGGATCGCCTCCTTGGCCGCCTCCACCGCCTTCGGGTAGCCGCCGCCCGGGGTACGGCTGACCACCTCCCCCGCCGGCGGCCGGTCGACCGTGGAGATCATGGGCGGAATCGGTCGGGACAGGGCGGTGGTCATCGCGTCGAGGCGGCCGACCGCGTGGTGGTACGCGGCAGCGACGAGCGGCTCCCGGTCCGGTGCGTCCAGCGGCGGCAGGATCGCGTTGGCGACCAGGATCGCCGAGCCGTCGTAGTGGTCGAGCACCACCAGGTCGGTGGCGAGCATCATGCCCAGCTCGGGCACGCCCAGGTCGTCCTCAGTCAGCTCGGGCAGCCGCTCGAAGCGGCGGATCAGGTCGTACCCGAGGTAGCCGACCATGCCCCCGGTCAGCGGCGGCATGCCGCTGGCCGGGTCCCAGGCCGGGCCGGCCATCGCCGTGACGGTCTCGCGCAGCACCTGCACCGGGTCGCCGTCGGCGGGCAGGCCGGCCGGGGGTTCGCCCGTCCAGACCGCGGTGCCGTCCCGCTCGGTCAGGGTCGCGCTGCTGCGTACCCCGATGAAGGAGTACCGGGACCAGGCCATCCCGGCCGAGCCGACGCCCTGCTCGGCGGACTCCAGCAGGAAGGTGCCGGGGCCGCCGGCGAGCTTGCGGTAGACGCCGACGGGGGTCTCCGCGTCGGCGAGCAGCCGCCGGGTGACCGGGACGACCCGCCAGCGGCCCGCCAGGTCGGTGAAGGTTCCCTGGTCGGGGCTGACCC
This sequence comes from Micromonospora sp., assembly GCA_049791715.1. Classification (GTDB taxonomy): domain Bacteria; phylum Actinomycetota; class Actinomycetes; order Mycobacteriales; family Micromonosporaceae; genus Micromonospora. The sequence goes on along the minus strand of JBARAE010000182.1, from coordinate 380 downwards.
GGCCGTCGGTCATGACGTCGCCTCCGGTGAGCTGACCGGCAGCTCGGTGAAGAAACAGGTGCGGTGCCCGGTGTGGCAGGCCGCGCCGACCTGGTCCACGCTGACCAGCAGCGCATCCCCGTCGCAGTCCAGCGCCACCGAGCGGACGTACTGGTGGTGGCCGGAGGTGGCGCCCTTGACCCAGTACTCCTGGCGGCTGCGCGACCAGTAGGTGGCCCGTCCGGTGGTCAGGGTGCGGTGCAGCGCCTCGTCGTCCATCCAGGCGACCATCAGCACCTCGCCGGTGTCGTACTGCCGGACCACCGCGGCCACCAGGCCGTCGGGGGCGCGGCGCAACCGGGCGGCGATCGCCGGGTCGAGCCGGGACGGGCGGGCCGGGC
>JBARAE010000181.1:0-7590 GCA_049791715.1 Micromonospora sp. | reverse complement strand
GTGGTCGGGTGACCGACCGACCGGACCGCGCCGAAGCACGCCCAGGTCAGGCCGCGGCCGAGGTCCGCACCAGGGTACGGATCTGGCGCAGCAGCACGGACAGGGCGGAAAGGTCGGCCCGGGACTCGTCGAACTCCCCCATCGCCCGGCGCGCCCGGTGGATCGACGTGGCGTTCGACTGCTCCCACTCCTGCACCCGCTCGACCGGGGGCAGGCTCTCCGGGGTGGAGCCCAGGACCTCCGCGGTGAGCGCGGCCAGCGCGGCGTACAGGTCGTAGCGCAGCGCCATCCGGGCGAGCGTCTGCCAGCGGTCCTCCCGCGGCAGGAGGGAGATCTTCGACAGCAGGGAGTCCACTCGGAACCGGTCGGACAGGACGAAGTAGACCGAGGCCACCTCGTTCACGTCCCGGCCCGTCGACCGGGCGGTCTCCACCACGTCCAGCAGGCCGAAGCTGTACATCAGCCGGGTGGCCCGCTCGGCCAGCTCGCGCGGCAGGCCCTTCTCGGTCATCGAGTCGATGTGAGCCGCGATCGCCTCCCGCTCGGTGCCGTAGAAGAGGCTCTCCAGGCCGGGCAGGAGCCGGGCGACGCCGTCCCGCAGCCGCGCGATCTCCGCCGGCACGTCGATCGGCGAACGCCGGTTGGTCACCAGCCAGCGCACCGCCCGGTCGAGCAGCCGCCGGCTGTCCAGGTAGACGCTGGTCTGCAGCTCCGGCGAGACCTTGTTGTCCAGGGCCTCGACCGCGTCCCACAGCTCCCGGAGCCCGAACACCTCGCGGACCACCACGTACGCGCGCAGCACGTCCGCCGCCGAGGCGGCCGTCTCCTCGACGACCCGGAAGACGAACGAGATGCCGCCCCGGTTGATCGCCTCGTTGACCAGCACCGTCGTGACGATGTCGCGGCGCAGCCGGTGCCGGCCCATCCGGTCGGCGAACCGCTCCCGCAGCGGCGTCGGGAAGTAGTTGACCAGGATGTCGGTCGTCCACTCCTCGTCGGCCAGTCCCTCGGAGACGATCTCCCGCTCCAGCACGATCTTGACGTACGCCAGCAGCACCGCGAACTCCGGCGCCGTCAGCCCGGACTCGGTCCGGACCGCCAGCTCCTCGTCCGGCGGGAGCGCCTCCAGCGCGCGGTCCAGCTGGCCGGACCGCTCCAGCTCGTTGATCATGCGTCGGTGCACCGGCAGCAGCGAGGCGGCCTGTGCCTGGGCGTTGTTGATCGCCCGAGCCTGGTCGTAGTTGTCCCGCAGCACCAGCTCGGCAACCTCGTCGGTCATCTCGGCCAGCAGCTCGTCCCGGTCCGGGAGAGTCAGCTCGCCGTCGGCGACCGCGGTGTTGAGCAGAATCTTGATGTTCACCTCGTGGTCCGAGCAGTCCACGCCGGCCGCGTTGTCGATGAAGTCGGTGTAGATCCGCCCACCGGTCTGCGCGTACTCGATCCGGCCGAGCTGCGTGCAGCCCAGGTTGCCGCCCTCGCCGACCACCCGGCAGCGCAGGCTCTTGCCGTCGACCCGGATGGCGTCGTTGGACTTGTCGCCCACCTCGGCGTTGGTCTGCGTCGACGCCTTCACGTAGGTGCCGATGCCGCCGTTCCAGAACAGGTCGACCGGCGCAGTCAGGATCGCCTTCATCAGCTCCTGCGGGGAGAGCTGCTCCGCGTCGTCGTCCAGGCCGAGCCCCGCCCGCACCTCTGGGCTGATCGGGATCGACTTGGCGGTACGCGGGTACACCCCGCCGCCGGCCGAGATCAGCTCCGCGTTGTAGTCCTCCCAGGACGAGCGGGGCAGCTCGAACAGCCGCTTCCGCTCGGCGTACGAGGTGGCGGCGTCCGGGTCCGGGTCGAGGAAGATGTGCCGGTGGTCGAAGGCCGCCACCAGCCGGATGTGCTCCGACAGCAGCATGCCGTTGCCGAACACGTCGCCGGACATGTCGCCGACGCCGACCACGGTGAAGTCCTGGGTCTGGGTGTCGTGCCCGAGCTCCCGGAAGTGCCGCTTGACGGACTCCCAGGCCCCCCGGGCGGTGATGGCCATCTTCTTGTGGTCGTACCCGGCCGACCCGCCGGAGGCGAACGCGTCACCCAGCCAGAAGGTGTGCGCGGCGGAGATCTCGTTGGCGATGTCGGAGAACGTCGCCGTGCCCTTGTCGGCCGCCACCACCAGGTACGGGTCGTCCGCGTCGTGCCGGACCACGTCCTCCGGCGGGACGATCTCGCCCGAGACGATGTTGTCGGTGACGTCCAGCAGCGCGGAGACGAACTCCTTGTAGCAGGCCACCGCCTCGTCCCGGTCGCCCGGCTTCTGCTTGAGCACGAAGCCGCCCTTGGCGCCCACCGGCACGATGACGGCGTTCTTGACCATCTGCGCCTTGACCAGGCCGAGCACCTCGGTGCGGAAGTCCTCCCGCCGGTCGGACCAGCGCAGGCCGCCCCGGGCCACCGGCCCGAACCTCAGGTGCACACCCTCGAACCGTGGCGAGTACACGAAGATCTCGAACTTCGGCCGCGGCGCCGGCAGCTCCGGGATCGCCTGCGGGTCCAACTTGAACGCCACGTACGGCTTCGGCCGTCCGCCCACCGGCTTCTGGTAGAAGCTGGTCCGCAGGGTGGCCTGGATCAACGTCAGGTAGAAGCGCAGGATCCGGTCCTGGTCGAGGCTGGCCACCCCGTCCAGCGCCTCGCCGATCGCGGTGACCAGCGCGCCACTGCGCTGCCGCCGCTCCTCCATGCCGGCCGCGCTCGGCGCGAACCGGGCCTCGAAGAGCTCGACCAGCAGCCGCGCGATCTGCGGATACGCGATGAACGTCTGCTCCATGTAGTCCTGGGAGAAGACCGTCCCGGCCTGCCGCATGTACTTCGCGTACGCCCGCAGCACCACCACCTGCCGCCAGGTCAGCCCGGCGCGCAGCACCAGCTCGTTGAAGCCGTCCACCTCGGCCTCGCCCCGCCACGCCGCCGCGAAGGCGTTCTCCACGTGCGGGCGCACCTCGGCCAGCTCCTGATGCCCCTCGGGCAGACGCAGCCCGAAGTCGTACAGGAAGACGCGGCCGTCGATCCGGTCCACCTCGTACGGGTGCTCGTCGACCACCCGGACGCCGAGCGAGTGCAGCACCGGCAGCACCGCGGAGAGCATCATCGGCTCGCCGTTCCGGTAGACCTTGAACCGGACGTCCATCACCTCGTCGACGTCCTCGTCCCGGTGCCCCGGGCGGGGCGCCACCTGCTTGCGGAACAGGTGCATCTCGAGCTGGCCGGGCTCCTCCAGCAGCTCCAGCTTGGCCAGGTCCTTCATCGCCTCGTACGGCGTGTGCCCGTCCTTGTAGCCCTCCGGGAACGCGTCGGCGTACCGGCTGAACAGGTGCTTGGCCTGCTCGTCGCCGAGCTTGCGCTCCAGCACCAGCCGGTAGTCGTCGTCCCAGAGCCGGGTCGCGTCGGCCAACTCCTCGGCGAGCAGGTCGGCGTCGATGTCCCCGGGCGGGTTGTTGGGGTCGGTCCGGACGATGAAGTGCACCCGGGCCAGCATCGACTCGGTGACCCGGGTGGTGTAGTCCACCCCGACACCGTTCAGTTCGCGGAGCAGGATGTCCTGCATGCGCAGCCGGTTCTGGGTGGTGAACCGGTCCCGGGGCAGGTAGATCAGGCAGGAGATGAACCGCCCGTACGCGTCCCGGCGCAGGAAGACGCGCAACTGCCGGCGGCCCGCCATCCGCAGCACGCCGGTCACCGCGTGGTACAGGTCGTCGGTCTTGATCTGGAACAGCTCGTCGCGCGGGTAGGTCTCGAGGATCTGCAGCAGGTCCTTGCCCGAGTGGCTGCGCTGGCTCAGGCCCGAACGCTCCAGCACCTCGGCCACCTTGCGGCGGACCACCGGCAGCTCCCGGACGCTGGTCCGGTACGCGGCGGTGGAGAAGAGGCCGAGGAAGCGCCGCTCCCCGACCACCTCGCCGGACTCGTTGAAGATCTTGAAACCGATGTAGTCGAGGTAGGCCGAGCGGTGCACGGTGGCCCGGGAGTTCGCCTTGGTGATGATCAGCAGACGCTTCTCCAGCACCTTCTCGTGCGCCTCGGGGGTCATCGAGTTCAGCGACCGGGCCTCCGGCGAGTCGGAGCGGAGGATGCCCAGCCCGGTGCCGAGGACCGCCTCCAGCGCCTGCCTGCCCTCCGCTCCGTCGGTGTCGACCAGCCGGTACTCGCGGTAGCCGAGGAAGGTGAAGTGGTCGTGGGCCAGCCAGCGCAGCAGCTCGACCGAGTCGGTGATGTCCTTCTCCGGCACCGGCGGGCGGTTGTCGGAGGTCCGCGCAGCGGCCAGCTCGTCGGCGAGGGCCAGGGCGCGCTGGCGCATCTTCGGCCAGTCCTCCACCGCCTCCCGCACGTCGGTGAGCACCCGCTGCAGCTCCTTGCGGAGCTTCTCCCGGTCGGACGGGTCGCGGACCGGGTCGATCTCGATCCGCATCCAGCTCTCGACCAGGTCGCCGGCGACCGCGTCGTCCGGCTCGACGTCGGCCGCGACCTCGGTCAGCCGGCCGAGCGGCTCGCGGCGAACCACCACCAGCGGGTGGACCAGCAGATGCACGTCGAGGTGGTGCGAGTTCAGCAGGGCGGTCACCGAGTCGACCAGGAACGGCATGTCGTCGGTGACGATCTCGATCACGGTGTGGTGCTGGTCGGCGTCCGGCTCGTGGATCCGCAGCTTCAGCTCACCGGGCACCCGCTGCTGGGCGAGGTCCCGGTGCGCCCGGGCCGCCTCGATCATCTCCTCGGCGGTGAAGCCGATCAGCTCCTCGTCCGGAGCGAACCGCCAGAAGCGGCCGACCAGAGTCGCGGCGTCGTGGTCGTCACCCGCCAGCGCCACCGCCTGGGCCACCAGGCGCTCCGCGTTCGGTACCGGCTCGTCGAGCTCGGCGTCCTCCGCGTCGTCAGCCAGTGCCTGCGTGGGCAGGCCCAGGTCGTAGAGGGTGTCGATACTCGAACCGGTCATCCCGGTCACTCCTGTGTCGAGGCGGCCGAAACCGTCCCCGTCGGTAGCCGTGTCGAAGCTGTCGTCCCGGCTGGTGTCAGCCTGGATGTCGGGTCCCGGTTTGATCGCCGGACGCCGGTCCATCGGTGCCACTCCCCTCGACCCACCGCGTTGTGGGTCACTCTCCCGCCCAGCCTAGGCCTGCCGCTGTGTGCTCACCTCGGCGGACCACCGGCCGGACGTCCGGATCGGGACTCTGTCCTTTCACCCGTTGCGGGTACGTGGTCGGCCGGTCGCGGAGTACCCGGACTGGCGATGTTCATCACACTGTCGCGAGTCAGTCTTCGCGCTCGTCACGGCCGCTCCGGGACGGTGGGGAAGCCCGCGCCGTACTAGCGTGCAGGGCAGTTTCGCAGCGGAGGGACAACTTCATGCTCGTGTCGTACCCCGTTCGTCGCCGTCAGTCCCATTTTCGGCCGGTACTCGCGGCGGTGGCCGCAACCGTGCTGGCCGGTGGCGCGCTGACCGGCTGCTCGACGGAGGACGGGCCGGAGCAGAGCGTCGACGCCTTCCTGACCGGTTGGCGCTCCGGGAATCTGCAGGCGGTCGGGTTCGTCGACCCGGTCGGTGCGCGCGTCCCGGCGGCCCAGGTGGTCAAGGAGATCAAGGCGCTCTCCGGGGAACTGGCGGCCACCCCGCCGGAGCTCAAGCGCACCGGCGACGCGACGATCACCGCCGACATCGCCACCGCCCGGGTCCGGATGACCTGGACCCTGCCGGGCCAGACGCGGTGGACCTACGAGCGCCCGGTACGCCTCAAGCGGGGCGGCGACAACCAGTGGCAGGTGATCTGGGAGCCCACGGTCGTCCAGGAGAAGCTGGAGAAGGGCGACCGGCTGGCGCTGCGCCGCGACCCCGCGCGGCGGGCCGGGGTGCTGGACGCCGCCGGTGCCCCGATCGTCGCGCCTCGCCCGGTGGTCCGGGTCGGCGTGCAGCCGAGCGAGGTCCATGACGTAAAGGCGCTGGTCCGGCAGCTCGACACCGCGTTCCGGGCGATCCGGCCGGCGCTCACCCCGCCGGTCGACCTGTCGGATCTGCCCAAGCGCCTCAGCGACGCCGACCCGGGTGCGTTCGTCGAGGTGGTGACGCTGCGCGACGAGGCGTACCGGCAGATCCGCCCGCGGATCTACGACCTGCCGGGCACCACGTTCCGCGCGGAGAAGCTCGACCTGGCGCCGACGAGGGAGTTCGCCCGGGCACTGCTCGGCTCGGTCGACCCCGCGCAGGCCGACGACCTGAAGGCGCACCCGGACCGGTACGTGGCGGGCGACCTGGTGGGCCACGGCGGCCTCCAGGGCCGGTACGACGAGCGCCTGCGCGGCGCTCCCGGCCTCACCGTCGTCACCGAGCACCAGAACCCGGACGGCACGACGACGCCGACCGGTACCGAGGTGTTCCGCAGCGAACCCAAGGCGGGCCAGCCGCTGAAGACGACCCTGGACGTCGCCACCCAGAACGCCGCCGACGCGGCGCTCCGCGCGGAGAAGCGCCGCGCCGCCCTGGTGGCGGTCCGGATCAGCGACGGCGCGGTGCTCGCCACCGCCAACGGCCCCGGTGCGGCCGGGGAGAATCTGGCCTTCACCGCCCAGGTACCGCCCGGCTCGACGTTCAAGGTGGTCAGTGCGCTCGGCCTGCTGGACCGGGGCGCGGTGGCCACGGACACGCCGGTCGACTGCCCGAAGACGTCCGAGGTGGACGGCCGGTTGTTCAAGAACTCCGACAACTTCGCCCTCGGCACGGTGCCGTTCCGGACCGACTTTGCGAAGTCGTGCAACACCGCCTTCGTCTCGCTGGCGCCGAAGCTCGGCCCGGACGGGCTGGCCACCGCCGGCCGTACGCTCGGCCTGGAGGCGAAGTGGGACCTCGGCACCGACGTCTTCACCGGCACCGTCTCCACCGGCGGCTCGACCACTGAGCAGGCGGCCGCGGCGATCGGGCAGGGCACCACGGTGGTCAGTCCGATCGCCATGGCGGGCGCCACCGCCGCCGTCGCCCGGGGCCACTGGGAGCAGCCGAAGCTGGTGCTCGACCCGGCGCCGCAGCAGCCCGCGCCGGCCGGCCCGGCGCTGAAGCCGGAGTCGGTCGCCGCGCTGAAGGCGATGATGCGCGAGGTGGTCACCGGCGGCACCGGCAACGCGCTGCGGGACGTCCCCGGCGAGCCCGTGTACGGCAAGACCGGCACCGCCGAGTACGACAACAACCCGGCGCACACCCACGCCTGGTTCGTCGGCTGGCAGGGGGACGTCGCGTTCGCGGTCTTCGTGGAGCAGGGCGGGTCGAGCACGGCCAGCGCGGTGCCGATCAGCGAACGCTTCCTCCGCGCCCTCGCCGCCCGCTGAGCCGACGCGCGGCCGGCCGGGAGGTCAGGCGATGCCGGCGCTGGACGGCGAGGAACCCCCGTCGCGCAGGTCGTGGTCGTCCTCCGCGATCTCCGCATCGGCCAGCGGCGGCCGGCGCAGCAGACCGGGGCCGGCGGAGGCGGGCGGCCCCACGGGCTCGGGTTCGTTGACGGCGTCCTCGTCCGGCCACGGGAGGGGACGCAGCAGCCCCGGGCCGGGCGCGGCGGGCCGGGG
>JBARAE010000180.1:0-1704 GCA_049791715.1 Micromonospora sp. | reverse complement strand
AGCGACTCCGGCTGGATCCGGCCGGCGGCGAGCATCCGGCCGGCCGGCGACTCCGGGTTGAGCGGCAGGGCCATCAGGATGTGCTCGGGGCCGATGTAGTTGGCCCCCATCGCCCGGGACAGCTGGTGGGCGTCGAGCAACGCCCGCTTGGCCGCCGGGGTGAGCGACAGGTTCGGTGGCACCTCCCCCCGCGGCGCGCCGTCTCCACGCCCGCCGAGGGCGTTCACCAGGGCATCCGGGTCGGCGCCGGCGCGGCGTACCAGATCCCGCAGCGGCTCGCGCTGCAGCGCCGCCCAAAGCAGGTGGTCGGTGTCCAGGTCGTTGCTGTGCTTCTGGGCCGCCCGGCGCGCCGCGTCGGCGAGCATCTCGCGCGCGTCGGCGGTCATCAGCCGGGTGATGTCGACCCGGTGCGCCGGCCGGCGTCCCCCCTCACCCCGGCCGAAGTACCGGGCCAGGAATTCGTCCCACGGGTCATTGCCGAAGTCACCGGGTCCCATCATTTCTGTCCTCCGGAATCGGGCGCGGCGCAGTCGGCGGTGGCTACCCGGCGCTCGGCGCGACAAACGCCCACGGGTGGCAGGCTGGGCAGATGGAGACCAGGCCACTGCTGATCGTCGACGGGGCGAACGTGGTCGGCTCGCGGCCGGATGGCTGGTGGCGGGACCGACCGGGCGCCGCGGCTCGGCTGCGGGACACGCTGGTTCCGGTGGCCGAGCGGGGGCTGCCCCCGGAGCTGCCGGGGCCCGTGGAGGTGGTGCTGGTGGTCGAGGGTGCGGCCCGGGACGTACCGGGCACACCGGAGGTCCGGGTGGTGGCGGCCCCCGGGTCGGGGGACGACGCCGTGGTCGACCTGGTGGCCGCCGCGCCGGGCCGCCGCCGGCTGGTGGTGACGGCCGACCGGGAGTTGCGCGGGCGGGTGGGCGTGCTCGGGGCCGAGGTGTACGGCCCGCGCTGGCTACGCCGGGACGGGCCGCCCGGACGGTGATCCGTCGACCCGTGCACGGGACGGCCGCGTACCCTCCACGGGACCCGGTCGGCGGCCGGGAACGGACTTCGCGCACGTCAGCGCGGCAATCGGACAGGGCGGTAGGAACACCCCCAGGGCGGATGTTCTCTCGCTCTACGGGATGGGTTGTAATGGAGATCTCCCCGCCCCCAGGAGGTCCCCCGTGGCGAGCGTCGCCGAGCTGAAGGCAGCCATCGATGTCGCCCTCCAGCAGATAGGTGACGGGCAGACAGCCGTGCAGGCGGCCGGGGAGAAGCTGGCGGAGGCGCAGCAGACCCTCGCCGGCGCGCTGGAGGGCAGCGGGCACGAGACGGTCGAGGCGGCGCAGGCCTCGCTGATCCAGGCCGGTCAGGAGTTGGAGGAGTGCCTGTCCGCGACACTCGTCGCGGTCGAGCAGGCGCAGCTCTACGTCTCGACCCTCTAGGGCCGGCCGTGTCCATCATCGAGGACATCGGCGCCCAGGTCCGGGCCGCCGCCGAGGAGCTGCCGCTGGCGCAGCTCGCGCTGGCGTTGGAGAAGTTCGGCCAGGCCACCGAGCGGCTGCGCTGGGTTCGGCAGGAGTCGGCGAACCCGCTGGGCGTACCGGAGCTCGCCGCCGCGACCGAGCACGCCGAGACCGCCGGCTACGCCCTGCGTGTCGCGCAGGAGCAGCTGTCCGCCTACCTGGCCGCGATCGGCCTGGCCGCCGACGGCGCTCC
>JBARAE010000179.1:0-3718 GCA_049791715.1 Micromonospora sp. | reverse complement strand
GCCGAGGAGAACCTGCCCACCGACAAGCGTCCCGCCTACCCGGAGGGCGTCATCGCGATGGCGAAGACCCAGGAGCCGGGCAGCACGGGCAGCCAGTTCTTCATCGTCTACGGCGACTCGCAGCTCGACCCGAGCTACACCGTGCTGGGGAACATCACCGGCGGCATGGACCTGGTGAAGCAGGTCGCCGCCGCGGGCACCGACAACGCCAACCAGCCGGGCGACGGTCACCCCAAGAAGGAGATCGTCATCAAGAAGCTGGCCATGAGCGACATCCAGGGCTGAGCCCGACCCGTACGAGAAAGCGCCCGCCGGCTCCCGCCGGCGGGCGCTTCTCGTTGCTGTCGATCAGGCGCCCGAGGTGACCCGGTACGCGTCGAACACCCCGTCGACCTTGCGCACCGCGGCCAGCAGGTGGCCCAGGTGCTTCGGGTCGGCCATTTCGAAGCTGAACCGGCTCACCGCCACCCGGTCCCGGGTAGTGGTGACCGTCGCGGACAGGATGTTGACCCGCTCGTCGGAGAGCACCCGGGTGACGTCGGCCAGCAGCTTGTGCCGGTCCAGCGCCTCCACCTGGATCGCCACCAGGAAGGTCGACGCCGACGTGAGCTTCCAGCTCACCTCGACCACCCGTTCGCTCTGCGCGCGCAGATCCTCGGCGTTGGCGCAGTCGTCCCGGTGCACGCTCACCCCGCCCGAGCGGGTGACGAAACCGAAGACGGCATCCGGCGGCACCGGGGTGCAGCAGCGGGCCAGCTTGATCCACACGTCGCTGACGCCCCGGACCACCACACCCGGATCCGCGCTACTCTGCCGGCTGCGCGGCGGACGGGTGGCGACGGCGGTCTCGGCGATGTCCTCCGCCGCGCCCTCCTCGCCGCCGTACGCGGCCATCAGCTTCTGCACCACCGACTGCGCGGAGACCTGGCTGTCGCCGACCGCCGCGTAGAGCGAGGCGACGTCGGCCAGGTGCAGGTCCCGGGCGATCGACATCAGCGCGTCCGAGGTGAGCATCCGCTGCAGCGGCATGCCCTGCTTGCGCATCGCCTTGACGATCGAGTCCTTGCCGGCCTCGATCGCCTCCTCCCGCCGCTCCTTGTTGAAGTACTGGCGGATCTTGGTGCGGGCCCGGGGGCTCTTGACGAAGCCCAGCCAGTCCTGCGTCGGGCCGGCCGTGTCGGACTTCGAGGTGAAGATCTCGATCACGTCGCCGTTGGAGAGCGTCGACTCCAGCGGCACCAGCTTGCCGTTGACCCGGGCGCCGATGCACTTGTGCCCGACCTCGGTGTGCACGGCGTACGCGAAGTCCACCGGCGTCGACCCGGTCGGCAGCGGGATGACGTCACCCTTCGGGGTGAAGACGTACACCTCCTGGCTGGACAGGTCGAAGCGGAGCGCGTCCAGGAACTCGCTCGGGTCGGCCGCCTCCCGCTGCCAGTCCAGCAGCTGGCGCAGCCAGGTCATCTCGTCGATGTGCGCCGGCGGGCCGACGATCTGGGTGCCCTTGTGCTCCTTGTACTTCCAGTGCGCGGCGATGCCGAACTCGGCGGTGCGGTGCATGGCGTACGTGCGGATCTGCATCTCCACCGGCTTGCCGGTGGGCCCGATGACCGTCGTGTGCAACGACTGGTACATGTTGAACTTGGGCATGGCGATGTAGTCCTTGAACCGGCCCGGCACCGGCTGCCAGTTGGCGTGGATGACACCCAGCGCCGCGTAGCAGTCCCGCACCGTGTCGACCAGGATCCGCACCCCGACAAGGTCGTAGATGTCGTTGAAGTCGCGACCCCGCACGATCATCTTCTGGTAGATCGAGTAGAGGTGCTTGGGCCGACCGGTGGTCTCCGCCTTGATCTTGGCGGCCTTCAGGTCGGTCGACACCTTCTGGGTCACCTGCCGCAGCAGCGCCTCGCGCTGCGGCTGGTGCTCGCCGATCAGGCGGTTGATCTCCTCGTACCGCTTCGGGAAGAGGGTTCCGAAGGCGAGATCCTCCAGCTCCCACTTGATCGTGTTCATACCGAGGCGGTGGGCCAGCGGGGCCAGGATCTCCAGGGTCTCCTTCGCCTTCTGCTCCTGCTTCGGGCGGGGCAGGAAGGTGAGGGTACGCATGTTGTGCAGCCGGTCGGCGAGCTTGATCACCAGGACCCGCGGGTCCTTGGCCATCGCCACGACCATCTTGCGGATCGTCTCCGCCTTGGCCGCGTCGCCCAGCTTGACCTTGTCGAGCTTGGTGACCCCGTCGACCAGGAGGGCGACCTCGCCGCCGAAGTCCGCCCGCATCTGGTCGAGGGTGTACTCGGTGTCCTCGATGGTGTCGTGCAGCAGCGCGGCCACCAGCGTGGTGGTGTCCATCCCCAGGTTGCCCAGGATGGTGGCCACCGCGAGGGGGTGCGTGATGTACGGGTCGCCCGACTTGCGGTACTGACCGGAGTGCCAGCGGGCCGCCGTGTCGAACGCCCGCTGCAGCAGCCGGGCGTCGGCCTTGGGGTGGTTCTCCCGGTGGGTCGCGATCAGCGGCTCCAGTACCTCGCTGACCTGCGAGGTCTGCCAGGGCGCGTTGAACCGGGCCAGTCGGGCCCGCACCCTCCGGCCGGTCGGGGCGTTGGAGAGCGCGAAGCCACCACCCGGCGCGGGATCGCCCGAGGCGTCCGCCGGGAACGGCACCACGACCCCGCCGCCGGCGGACGACGAACCGTCGTCCGCGGTGGTGTCCGGGCCGACGCCGTCGCCGGAGCCGGCAACCGTGACCGGCGGGGTGGTGCTGCGCTCGGTCACCGAGCCGTCCGCGTCGCCTGTCGGGTGCACCGTGCCCTCCACCGGAGGGACGACATCGTGGGACACCGGCCTCCTCACCGCTCGCCGGGAATGCGCCGGCCGTCCGGCCGACGTTCCGTTCAACCGGCCACCGGGCCGGCGTTGTTCCGCGCCGGCCTCGCGCCGGCCGTCCTGCCGCCCGACGGACGTCGTCCGCCGGCTCAGCAAAGGGCAATGCTACCCGTACGCAGGGTGCCCTGCCGCTCCGCCGGACGGACCGCACCGGGTCCGTCCCAACAGCGCCGGTATCAAACGGTCAACAGGGCATGGACCGGACGCGGGGCGAGTCGCTTGCGCCCCTCCAGGAAGCCCAGCTCCAGCAGCACGGTGAAGCCGGCGACGGTGCCCCCGGCCCGCTCCACCAGGTCGAGGGTCGCCTCCGCGGTGCCCCCGGTGGCCAGCACGTCGTCGACCACCAGCACCCGGTGCCCGGCGGTGAAGGCGTCCTGGTGCACCTCCAGGGTCGCCTCGCCGTACTCCAGCTCGTACGAGGCCGAGTACGCCGGGCGGGGCAGCTTGCCGGCCTTGCGCACCGGCACCACGCCCACCCCGGTGGCGTACGCGATGGCGGCGGCGATGACGAAGCCCCGGGCCTCGATGCCGACCACGATGTCGAAGGCGTCCCGCCCGTGGTACGCGACGATCCCGTCGATCACCTCGCGGAACACGTCCCCGTCGGCGAAGAGCGGCATCAGGTCCTTGAACATGACTCCGGGCTTCGGGAAGTCCGGCACGTCCAGCACCCGGCTGGCGACCAGCTGGGCCACCTCCGGGCCGCTGTCTCCCCGTACCGCGGTGCTGTGGGTCTCCGTCACGGCGGTTCCGTTCCCCTTCGTACGACGACGGCGTCCGTCATGCTGCTCGCACAGCATGAAGGACGCCGTGTCACCGGTTGCGACCGGGT
>JBARAE010000178.1:0-12346 GCA_049791715.1 Micromonospora sp. | reverse complement strand
CGTCAGGACCCCGCAGCCCGGCTCGCCCGCGGCGCGGGGTCCTGTCGCGTCGCCGGTGGGCTCAGACCAGCGCCGGGGCCAGGAACGCGTCGATCGAGCGACGCAGGCCGGCGGCGTCCAGGCCGTGCCAGCGGGTGTGGTCCTCGGGTGAGCCGTAGCGCCGCAACTCGTGCCGACCCACGCCGAGGCTGAGCAGCCGGTGCGGCCGGTCGGCCAGGGCCGCGCCCACCACCCGGGCCGAGGTGCCCGCGAGGTACGGCTCGACGAGGATCACCTCGGTGCCGGCCAGCGCCCGCAGGCCCGCGGTGTCGAACGGCCGGGGCCGGTGGGTGTACGCCACCGTGACCCGCAGCCCGGCGACCGCCGCCAGGGCCTGGTCCAGCAGCGGCCCGACCGCCACCAGCAGCGGTGCACCGGGCCCGGCGTTCCGGACCACCTGCAGGGAGCCGTCGTTGCCCCGCGCCCGGTCGTTGCTCTGCGTGGAGAGCCGCAGGTACGCCGACCCGTCCGCCGCCACGGTCGCGCGGAGCAGTGCGGGCACCTCGTCCCGGTGCCCCGGCACGTGCACCGTCCAGTCGGTGAGCGTGTCGATCAGCGCGACGTCGGCCGGCCCGAGGTGGGTACGTCCGGCCGCCGCCCGGTCGTAGGAGGCGCCGACACTGACCAGCACCGCACCGACGCCCTGGTGGTCGAGGTCCAGCTTGATCTGCTCGTACGCCCGCTCGACGAGGAACGGCGCGTAGCTGTGCGCCACCGGCCGCAGCCCGGTCAGCGCGAGCCCGCCGGCAACGCCCACCAGCAACTGCTCGCGGATGCCCACGTTGAGCACCCGGTCCGGGTGCCGCCGCGCGGCCGGGACGAACGCGGCGGCGGAGATGTCCGCCAGCACCACCGCGGTACGCGGATCCTCGGCCAGCAGGTCGGTCATGGTGTCGATGAACGCTTCCCGCACAGTCACTCCCCGTTGGTGACGACCGCGACGACGACGTGCGGCCGGTGGTTGTCGTGCCCGGTGAGGGCGGTGTGCAGCGCTTCGTGGTCCCGACCGTCGACGGTCGCGGCGGTCCAGCCGTTGATGGTGAACCGGCTGGCGGCGCCGCCCGGCCAGCCGTGACTGGCCGACCGGTTGTCGAGCACGATCGCGGTCAGGTTCGCCAGCCCGGTCGCCCCGGCGTACGCGATCGCCTCGTGGTTGGAGCCCTCGTCCAGTTCGGCGTCGCCGAGCAGGACGTACACCCGGGGGTCGAGCCGGCCCTGGGCCCGCAGCCCGAGGGCGGTGCCCACGCCGAGCCCGAGGCCGTGGCCGAGCGACCCGGAGCCGATCTCCACCCCGGGGACCAGCAGCCGGTCCGGGTGGTCGCCGAGCCGGCTCGCCGGGCCGCCCTGGTCGTCGAGCCACTCGGCGGAAACGAAGCCCTTCGCCGCGAGCAGGGCGTAGTAGCCGGCGACCGCGTGCCCCTTGGAGAGCAGGAAGCGGTCCCGGTCCGGGTCGTCGGCGGTCTCGGGGGTGATCCGGAGCACCCGGTCGTAGAGCACCCGGAGCACGTCGAGGGTGGAGTACACGTTGGCGCCGAAGTCGCGGCCGGCGCGTACCCGCTCCAGCAGCGTCCCGACGCGGCCCGGCGGCACGGGCTCGGTGGCGGTTGTCATCGTCATGCGGCTAGCCTCCAAGTTGAAGCGCACTTCAACTCAAGGCCTGTGATGCACGAATCACTCACCATCGGACAGCTCTCCGCCCGCAGTGGGGTGGCGCCGTCGGCGCTGCGCTACTACGAGCGGTTGGGCCTGATCCGGGCCGAACGCACCGGGGGCAACCAGCGCCGGTACGCCCGCACCGAGTTGCGCCGGGTGGCGTTCATCCGGATCTCCCAGCAGGTCGGCGTCTCCCTGGACGAGATCCGCGAGGCGCTGGACTCGCTGCCGTCGTCGCGCACCCCGAGCCCGGACGACTGGGCCGCCCTCTCGCGCGCCTGGCGGGACCGGCTGGACGAGAAGATCCGGCTGCTCGGCAAGCTCCGCGACGACCTGGACGGCTGCATCGGCTGCGGCTGCCTGTCGCTGCAGCGCTGCACCCTCTACAACCCGGAGGACGCGCTGGCCACGGAGGGTCCCGGGGCCCGACTGGTGCTGCCCCGGTCGGGCGCGGACGCCGCAGCGGGGTAGGTCAGCGGACCAGCAGCACCTTTCCCAGGTGGTCGCTGGACTCCAGCAGGCGGTGTGCCTCGGCGGCGTCGGCCATCGGCACCCGGCGGTCCACGATCGGCCGGATCGCCCCGGACTCGACCAGCGGCCACACCTGCTCCCGGACCCCCCGGACGATCTCCGCCTTCTCCGCCAGCGGCCGCGAGCGCAGCGCGGTCGCCGTCACCGACGCCCGCTTCGCCAGCAGCGCGCCGAGGTCCAGCTCGCCCTTGCGCCCGCCCTGCATGCCGATCACCACCAGCCGGCCACCGGTGGCCAGCGCCGCCACGTTCCGGGACAGGTACGCGGCGCCCATGATGTCCAGGATGACGTCCGCGCCGCGGCCGTCGGTGACCCGGCGGACCTCCTCGACGAAGTCCTGTTCGCGGTAGTCGATGGTGTGGGCCGCGCCCAGCTCGCGCAGCCGCTCGTGCTTGGCCGCCCGCGCGGTCACCACGACGGTCGCGCCGAGCGCCGCGCCGAGCTGGATGGCGAACGTGCCGATCCCGCCGCCACCGCCGTGCACGAGCAGGGTCTCGCCTCTGGCCAGCCGGGCGATCGACACCACGTTCGACCACACCGTGCAGGCCACCTCGGGCAGGGACGCGGCCTCGACCGGGTCGACGTCCGCCGGCACCGGCAGCAGCTGCCCGGCCGGCACGGCGACCCGCTCGGCGTACCCGCCGCCGGCCAGCAGCGCGCAGACCTCCTGGCCGACCGCCCAGCCGGTCACGTCCGGGCCCACCGCGGCGATCACCCCCGAACACTCCAGGCCCGGGTACGCGGGCGCGCCCGGCGGCGGCGGGTAGTGCCCCTGCCGTTGCAGCAGGTCCGCCCGGTTGACCGCGCTGGCCCGCACGTCGACGATCACCTCACCCGGGGCGGGCTGCGGATCGGGCACCTCGGCCCAGACGAGTGCCTCGGGTCCACCGGGTTCCGGGATCGTGATCGCGTGCATGTCCCAGTCTTACCCGATCCGCCCGTCCGTCCACGCCCGGGCCAGGATCTCGTCCACCGTCTGCGCAGGCATGTCCGCGCGCCCGCTGACGCCCATCCGGCGAAACAGGTCACCGCGCAGGTGGACCGCCCGGGGGAGTCGGCGGGCCGGCAGCTCGGCCACTGTGGACTTCCCGGCCGCCATGATTCCGCTGGTCAGCACCACCGCAGGGGTCTGCCACATCGGCCCATCCTCGCAGTGAGGGTGGGAGGCCGGCTCGCCCGAGCGGGCGTCCGTGGCAGACTAGGCACGGTCGCGTTTCCCTCGGGGACGCGGTCCGGGAGGGTTCGCCTAGTGGCCGATGGCGCTGGTCTTGAAAACCGGTAAGGGCAGCGATGTCCTTCGTGGGTTCGAATCCCACACCCTCCGCCCCCGTGAACAGCAGGAGCGCTCCGACCGGAAGCGTTTCCCGCAGATGCGAGACCGGTCAGTCGCCGGCGATGCGGCGGTCTCTGTGGTATCGGTGACGCGATGCCAGGTAGGCGCCGGTGGATCCGGTGATGAGGATGATCGTCAGGATGAGGACGGCGAGTTCAGCCTCTGCGAGTTCGCGCATGACGAGCAGGGTTGCCGCCAGTACGGCGCAGACGCCGACACCTTTGAGGGAGTTCACCTGTGACGCTGCCTTACTTCCACGCTGACACGCGGGTGAAATAGGACTTGAGGATGGATGACACGAACCAGTAGGCACGCACGATCGTGTAGACGAGTTCGGGAACGAGCAGCGCTTCGACCAGCATTGCCTTCCAGCCGAGGTTGCGCACCTGCACCGCGCGGTAGACGACCCAGAAGGCGACCAGCGACCACACGAGCGGCCGGTGCGAGAAGCCGTACTGGACGACGGCGACCAGTTGAGTGGACCCCCAGCCGAGGATGTACGCGGTGCCGAGCAGCCCGAGGATCAGCGTGGCGATCGAGTGCCAGGTGAATTTGGTCCAGCCGCGGCTGCGCAGGGCGTCGACGGTGCCACGAACCCAGCGCTGACGTTGTTGCAGCAGCTCAGGCAGCGTGGGCATGAGATCGGTGTACGCGATGCACAGCTGGTTCGCGGTCACCTTCCAGCCGCATTCCTTGAGCGTCAGCGTCGTCTCGTAGTCCTCGACGAGGTTGCGGTGGTCTTCCCAGAACACCGCGCCGCGCCGGTCGATGACCGATTGCAGGGCCACGCCTCGGTAGAAGGAACCCGCTCCTGCCATGGTGTGCACGTCGCTCAAGTAACGGGCGTTGGCGGCGCGGCCGTACTCGATGATCTGCATGCCCAGCAGGAATCGCTGCCACGGGTTGCGCCACAGCCCGGTGCGCCCCAGGCAGACCGCGCTGACGCCGCCGATCCTGGGGTCCGAGCTGATCACCTTGCGGGCCCGTTCGATGAACTTCGGGTGGAGTTCGGTGTCGGCGTCCATCACCAGGACGTGCTGGACCGGGTCCAGCCGCCCGCCGACTCGCTGGCTCAGCCAGGCGAGGCCGTAGTTGAGGGCACCAGCCTTCTTGTGCTTGTTGTCGGGCATCAGCAGGACGTCGGTGCGCGGTGCGCGCGGATCGGCGGCGAACCGCCGGGCGAAGGCTTCCGTCTGGTCGGTCGAGTTGTTGACGACCACGACGATGCGGTCAGGGCGCCAGGTCTGCCGAGCCAGGGAATTCAGGGAGGTGAGGATCCCGACTTCCTCGTTGCGTGCCGGGATGATGGCGACGATGTCGTGCAGCGTCGGGCCGCTGGGCTTGGGAGTGCCGTGGTGTCTCCAGCGGAGGCCGTGCAGGATGGTGGTCGCGTCAGGTCCCGCGTCGCGCGTCGTGGTCACGAGTCCCCCGCTCGATGAGCATTATCCAGAGGATCGCTGTTGCGGTCTGGAGCAAGAGAACGCTAACGGATCCGGCGCAGAGATCAATGATCTCGGCGGGCCAGTTGCCCTGCCCATTTGGATGATTCGCGGTAGAGAGGGCGGGTGCTGCCGCTGTGCCGTTCTGAGTCGAGTGCCCAACAGCACACTTTGAGGCGGGCCGCATCGCCGGCGCTGCGCGCGAATTCTCCCCGCCCTCGCGCGCAGCCGGAGACGTCTTCCGAGATCAGGACGCAGATCGGCGTCGGTAGGATGACCGCGCGTTTGTACAGTCGCCCCTGGTAGCACTCCCTGCCACCCGTGCGTCGAGTCGTCAAGGAGCTCGTGTGGGCCGGTCGCGTTCCCGTTCCTCTCATCGCTGGCTCAGCCTGCTCATCGTCATGGTCGTCCTCGCCGGCGGGGCTGTGCTCTATGGCGTGTGGCGGACGAGGATCGCGGCCGGGCCTGCTGCCGAGACGTCACTGCTGACCGTCCGGTATCGCACCGACACCCCGGCTACTGCTCCCGTCGCGAAGCCGTGGTTGGAGGTGATCAACAACTCCAGCGAACCGGTGGCGCTGGACAGCGTGACGCTCCGGTACTACTTCAGCGCCGAGGACAGCGGCCGATATGCGGCCAACTGCATCCAGACGGCCCTCCCCTGCTCGAACATCACCCAGCTCATCAGCGCGATGCCGCAGCCGGTCCCTACCGCCACGCACTACCTGCGGGTCGGCTTCACCTCCGCTGCCGGCACGCTGGCACCTGGCCAGACCAGCCAAGCGATCGGGTTGCAGCTGTACCGCCTGGACCATGAGGACCTCGATCAGGCTGACGATCGCTCGTTCGACCCGGCGCTCACCCACTACGCGCCCTCGACCCGCGTCACCGGCTATATCGACGGGGTACTCGCCTGGGGGGAGGAACCCGGTGCCGCTCCATCAGCTGCTTCCCCCCGACCCGGGAACCCGCCAGCCCCCACCGCACCGGCCGGAGTTCTCTTCGACAACTTCCACTACACCGACGTCGCCGATCCCGCGCTGACCGCCAACGGGTGGCAGGCCCGCACCGACGGCGGCGGACCCGGGATCGACGGCACCTGGTCAGCGGACGCCATCAGCTTCCCCGCCAACCGGAAGGCGCAAGGCGGGCAGGTGCTCCAGCTGCAGATCACGACCGACGGCAGCCGGGAGGGCACCCGGCAGGCCGAGCTGGCCGGCATCGACAACACCTTCCTGACCGGCACCGTCGCCGCACGAATCCACTTCACCGACGAACCCGCCCGCGGCCGCAACGGCGACCACATCGTCGAGTCCTTCTACACGATCTCGCCCAAGGGGACATCAGGGCGCTACAACGAACTCGACTTCGAGTACCAGCCCAACGGTGGCTGGGGTGCGCCCGGCCCCAAACTCGACACCACCAGCTGGCGCAGCGCCACACCCGGGGACCGCACCACGCGGGCTCTGCATCGACACCTCGGCGGGTGGCACACCCTGATGATCACCGCAGTCAACGGTACGGTGACGTACTCCGTCGACGGCCGACAGGTCTTCCGCAGCAGCGGCAAGACCTTCCCCCGCGAACCCATGGGGATCCACCTCAACACATGGCTCGTCGACCTGCCCTTCGCCGGCCAGCGAACGTGGAACATGCAGGTCAACTGGATCTACTCGGTAGGCGGCAAGGCAATGACCATGGCGGAGGTGCAGAGCGCCGTGGACGGCTTCTACCGCAACGGAACCAACTACATCAACACCACCACCCCTCGGTAGCGGACGAGCAGTCGCACGCCGTCACCGCGCACGCGGCTGCCGTTCCGCCGACACGGCCGCTTTCGGTTCGTTCTGGGCGGTACAGGGGGTATGAAGAGGCGCAGGAATTCGCGCGCACCGGAAGGACCCGTTTCGATGACCCTGGAACGACCGATCGCCCCGGACCCGTACGAGCTGCTGCCCACCGTCCCGTCGTTCCACCTGACCAGTGACGACGTGCCCAACGGCGAACCGATGGACGCGCGGTACGCGCACGGCAGCGCCGGCGGTGAGAACGTCTCCCCGCACCTGGCCTGGTCGGGCTTCCCCGCCGAGACCAAGAGCTTCGTGGTGACCTGCTTCGACCCGGACGCCCCCACCGGCAGCGGCTTCTGGCACTGGGTGCTGGTCGACGTGCCCCCGTCGGTGACCGAGCTGCCCCGTGGGGCCAAGGAGAGCGATCTGGGCGGCGCGTTCAGCATCCGCAACGACTACGGCGACACCGGCTACGGCGGCGCCGCCCCGCCGCCCGGGGACCGCCCGCACCGGTACGTCTTCGCGGTGCACGCGGTCGACGTCGAGCGCCTGGACGTCGGCCCGGGCGCCAGCCCGGCGTTCGTCGGCTTCAACCTCGCGTTCCACACCCTGGCCCGGGCGGTCATCCGCCCGACGTACCAGATCAAGGAGTGACCGGACGCCGGCCGTGACGTGACGAGGGGCCGCCGCGGTCAGCGGCGGCCCCTCGGCCGTGTCGCGGGTCGTCAGTCGGGAACGCGGGCGACGGCGAAGACGGACTGCCCGAACGGGGGCCGGACCTTCTGTTCGGCCGCCTTGGTGGCGGGCAGGACAAGGGTGTCGTAGATCTTGACCATCGGGCCCTCCTTCGGCATCAGCCGGAAGACCTTGGTCGCCATGAAGTAGCCGATCAGGCCGAGCGCGTTGGCGTAGTGGATCTTCTCGACGGTCAGGCCGGCCTCGGTCATCGCCGCGCCGAGGGTCTTCCTGGTGTACCGCCGGACGTGGCCGGTGGCGAGGTCCGCGGGGCTCATCGCGAACTGGAACGCCGGCACGATGATCACCACGGCGCCGCCCGGCCGGACCAGGTCGCGCATGCTGCGCAATGCGCCCACGTGGTCCTCGATGTGCTCCAGCACGTTGTACGACACGGCCGCGCTGTAGTCGCCGCGGTCGGAGTGGGGCAGCAGCATCTGGCGGACCTCGACGCTCGGGTGCGCGGCGAGGCGCTCCTTCAGCAGGACCAGCCGGTCCGGGTCCGCCTCGGTGGCGGTGAAGCGGGGCAGGTGCTGCGACCATTCGAGGGCGTAGTCGCCCAGCCCACTGCCGATCTCGATGGGGTTGTCACCGAGGTAGGGCACGGCCAGCTCGACGAACCACCTGCGGTGGTTGACCGCCGTCGCCAGGCCTTCGAGCACCTCCGACTGGATGCGCTGATCCCCAGTGATTTCTGCCATGCGTCGATTCCTCACGATATGACTGACCCGCGCCTGGACCGACAGAGTCAACCATCCGGATGGATGGTGTGGGAATCGGGGCACCTGGGGTGGCCGAATTGCGGTCGGGGGTGGGCACGTGATCGGCGGTCGGCGAACCCGGCAGATAGTACCCAGAACCCGGAAACATGTCACGGCCATGCCATATCCTGACTACGCTCCGAATCGTTATGACTACTCCCGAATCGGACGTGACTGTCACCGGCCCGGCCGAGGACGGGTCCGGGCGGAGTGGACGGGTGGGGCAGGGGCGGTGGGTGGACCTTGCCGCCGTGCTGAGCTTCGTGCTGCTCGCCTTCTGGGTGACCGCCCGGTTCTGGGCCTACCCGAGCCATGGCGTGCGGGACAACCGCAACGATCAGGCGCAATTCGAGTGGATGATGGCGCACGGTGCCCGAGTGGTGACGCACTTCGCATATCCGTTCAGCTCGCACCGGATGAATGTGCCGGACGGCGTCAATCTGATGGCAAATACGTCCGTATTATCCATTTCGCTACCAATGACGCCGGTCACCCTTCTGTTCGGGCCACGAGCGGCTTTCCTGGTCTTTCTCACCGTCGGAATGATCGCCACCGGCGTGGCCTGGTACTTCGTCCTCTCCCGGGTGCTGATCGGCAGCCGGGGGCCGGCCTGGCTCGGCGCCGGCTTCTGCGCCTTCGCGCCGGCGATGGTCTCGCACGCCAACGCCCACCCGAACATCGTCTCCCAGTTCGTCGTGCCCCTGATCGTCTGGCGGACGCTACGACTCGCCGAACCGCGGCGCTGGCTCCGCAACGGCGTACTGCTCGGGCTGCTCGTGGCCTGGCAGGCCTTCATCAACCTGGAGATCCTGCTGATGACGGCGATCGGCCTGGTCGTGGTGGTGGCCGCGCTCGCGTTCGGCCGGCCCGAGCTGCGTCGGGGCGTCCGCCCCTTCTGCGCCGGGCTGGGCGTCGCGACCGCCGTCGCCGGAGTGCTGCTGGCGTACCCGCTCCACGTGCAGTTCTTCGGCCCCGGCGCGTACCGGGGGCTGTCGCCGCTGATCCGCGGCTACCGCACCGACCTGGCCGCCTTCGTCGCCTGGTCCCGCGAGTCGGTCGCGGGTGATGCCCGCAGCAGCGCCCGCCTGGCGAAGAACGCCACCGAGGAGAACTCCTTCTTCGGCTGGCCGCTGGTGGTTCTCGTGGCCGCGCTGGTCTGGTGGCTGCGGCGCAGTCCGGTGGTGCTCGGTCTGGCCGTACTCGGCCTGATCTTCGCCCTCTTCTCCCTGGGCCGGCAGATCAGGGTCGACGGCCGGGAAACCGGCATCCCCGGACCCTGGGCGCCGCTGGAGAAGCTGCCGATCCTGCACTCGGTGGTGCCCACCCGGTGGTCGCTCGCGCTGACCCCGATCATCGGGGTGCTGCTCGCGCTCGGCGCGGAGCAGGCCAGGACGCTGGCCCGACGGCACCCCGACGCCCGCCCGCAGATCCGGTTCGCCACCGCCACCGTGCTGGCGATGGCCCTGCTGCCGATCCTGCCGACCCCGCTCCCGTCGATACGCCTGGACCCGACACCCGCGTTCGTCACCTCCGGCGCCTGGCGGCCGTACGTGGCCGGTGGGCGCAGCGTCGTCACGCTGCCGACGCCGGACACCACGTACCCCGACCCGCTGCGCTGGTCCGCCGAGACCCGGCTGGAGATGCCGCTGGCCCGCGGCTACTTCCTGGCTCCCGACACCCGGCCGGGCGCCGGACGGGTGGCCCTCTTCACCGCCCCGCCCCGCCCCACCAGCAGCTATTTCGGCACCGTCCGCCGTACCGACGCGGTGCCGCCGATAACTCCGCAGGACCGGGTCGCGGCCGTGGACGACCTGCGCTACTGGCGGGCCGGCGCGGTGATCCTCGACCCGCGGCTGAAGCAGGCCGAGGCGCTGCGCCGGGCGATGACCGAGCTGACCGGGATCACGCCGGTCCTCACCGGCGGGGTCTGGCTCTGGGACGTGCGCCCGCTCGTGGACTGATGGGTGCGGGTGTCGAGGTCAGGCGGGGCGGACGCAGCAGCCCTCGCAGATCTTCGGCCGGGGCAGGGTGAAGGCCAGGCAGCAGGTCCGACGCTGCACGGTGGGCTCGCCCGCCGGACCGGGCACCAGCTCGATCAGGTCGGCCAGGTCGAGCGCGTCCAGCAGGGTCTCGATGCTCTGGACCGAGGAGCCGGGAAGCGCGTCGGCGGCCCGCAGGATCCCGTGTGCGATGCCGGAGGCGACCGAACCGAGCAGCGTACGGGTGCCGATCCGGACCTCGGCCTGGATCGCGGCGATCAGCGGGGAGAGATGGGCGTCGAGCAGCGAGGCGCGGAGCGCCGCGAGCAGGTCGGCCTCGTCGCCGACGACCCGGACCTCCGGCGCCCCGGTCAGCGCCAGCGGGTCGCTCGGCAGCACCGAGACCGTGGTGGAGCGGCGCAAACCGAGGGTGAGCAGCGGCCGGTGGTCCTCGAAGTGGATCAGAACGTCGGCCGGGTCGAGCAGGGGCACCCGCCGGGCGGAGGCCCAGCCGAGCACGACCGGCAGCGCCGTCCAGTAGCTGTACGACTTCCAGGCCAGCGCGGCGCACGCGTGCGGTGTGCCGCCCCAGCGTGCCGTCGCGGCGTGCAGGAACTCGGGCAGCAGCGTTCCGTCCACCAGTCGGGTCGCCGGGGTCCAGCGCGACTCGTCGGAGGTGACGAGCAGACCGGGTGCCAGCCCGGGCAGGTCGTCGGTGCCGAACATGGCCCGCAGGGTCGCCGTCACCGGGGCGAGCGGTGCGGCGACATCCTGCCTCGGCATCACCGCTGTCACCTGATCCGTCCCCTGTCTGGTCGCCTGCCGTCCGGCACGTGCTGTCGTAGCTAAGGCTAGCCTAACCACAGCCTCCGTCCCGGGAAAGCGGCACCGGGCGGCGCATCGAGAGGTCCCGGTCACTCCGCGGCCGCGCGGCGCGCGTGTCGGCCTACTACCCGGCGGGGCGATCGGAAAACGGGCGGCCGGCCCTGCAGGCCGCGCCAGCATCGATGCGCGTAGCTCGAGTGTCAAGGCGTCTGTCGACAACGAGGCACTTTCCGTGCACGTTCGGCCACCCGCGGTGAGACTGGTGTTCCCGGTCCCGAGGAAGCCGATGACGACCTCACCCATCGAACGGGCCGCCGACTCGTTCGCCGCCGAACTCGCCCGGCACCGCACCGGCCGGGGGCTGTCCAAGAAGCAACTCGCCGCACTGATGGGCTTCGACCCGTCGTACGTCAGCCACGTCGAGGGCCGCCGGCACCGGCCCACCGAGGACTTCGCCCGCCGGGCCGAGGCCGTCCTGGCGGCCAGCGGCGCGATCTGGCAGCGCTTCCGGGAGTACGACGAGCTGCGGCAGGCCCGCTCCGGCGGCGGGCAGCGGGAGGTACCCGGCCAGTGGCTGCCGCCCGGCACCGGCCTGGTGGTGGAGCGTGAGGTCGCCACCCTCCGCCACACCGACGACGGCTACCACTGCGTGATCCGCCGGGAGCTCTACAACGCCGGCACCGAGCCGGTCACCCGCTACCTGGTCCGGGTGGCCGTGGACCGCTACCCCAACGATCCGGGCCGCTCGAACCGGCACCACCGGCAGCACCCGCTCACCTTCGCCGAGCTGCACCTGCGGGCGTACCGCGACGACGGCGGCGAGCGGGAGCCGATGCACTGGCGGGCCAAGCACGACCGGGACGCGTTCAAGGAGATCTGGCTGCTCTTCGAGAACGCCGACGGCCGCTTCCCGCTGTACCCCGGCGACCGGGTCACCATCGAGTACGCGTACCAGGTGGGGCAGGACAAGTGGGGGCCCTGGTTCCAGCGGGCGGTCCGCCTGCCGACCCGGCACCTGACCGTCCGGCTGGACCTCCCGGTCGGGCTGGACCCGCAGGTGTGGGGGGTGGAGACCTCCCTCTGCTCGGAGGAGGGGCCGCTGCGCACCCCGATCCACCGTCACGACGAGGGCGACCGGGCGCGCTTCGACTGGGCCACCGAGGACCCGCCGCTCAACGCTCGGTACCGCCTCCAGTGGCGGTTCCGGAACCGGCCGCCCGAAGCCGAGCCGGACGGGCCGCCCGGCGCGCCGGCGCGGGCC